>CAYSYX010000080.1:0-12549 GCA_964435055.1 uncultured Polyangium sp.
GTCCCCGAAGGGGGACTTCGATTGTATAGACCCGGAATTTATTCCGGGTCGTTGTGTCGGGACGAATGGTGGTCTTCAAATCGCGAAGCAACCGGCGCACTGTATTCCGGAGTTTGCCTCCGGAAATGCGATCAATGAGCAGGGTTAACACCGTCGGCGGGGTCACGTGAAGGACGAGCCGTGCGGACTCCTGAACGACGTTGCCCGAACCATGACGAACGTCCGTCCCGTCAAACCCCGCGCAAGTCCCTCACAAAAACTCGCCCGAAATCTTTCCCGATATGGCGCTCGCCGCCACCACCAAGGGACTGGCCAAGTACACCTTGCCCGGCCCCGACCTTCCCGGGAAATTCCGATTGATCGCCGACACCGTCACTTCATCGGCCGTAAACGACACGCCCGGGCCCGCTTTGATACACGCGCCGCACGACGGATCGACCAAGTGCGCGCCCGCTTTTTCGAATATCTCGATATAGCCGTTTTTCTCGGCATAACGACGAATATCCTGCGACCCGAATTGAATGTACAGCTGCACGCCGTCGGCCACCTTGCGCCCTTGCTCGAGCGCTCGACGCAAAACATCCGCGTACATGTCCATATCGGCTTTTTTGCCGCCCGTGCACGAACCGCCGTACGCAATGTTGATTTTCACTTCGCCCCCGGACGCTTCCTCCAGGGTTCGTAAAGGAATACCATTGCGAGGATCCCCGGGCGTCGCCACCATCGGCTCGAGCGTGCCGAGGTCCACGTCGAACGTCGCGCAATACTCCGCGCCTTCATCCGCGCGCACGATACGCGCTCGCACCGACGCTTCGTCCAACCCTCGTTGCTGCACCAAGTAATCCACCGTCACGTCGTCCGCTTCGATGATCCCGGTAAAACCACCCGCTTCGACGGCCATGTTCGTCAGCGTCGCGCGCTCGTCCATGCCCATCGCGCGCACGCCTTCGCCCGCGAATTCGAGCACCTTCCCGATGCCGTCGCCGCTCTTCCAAAACGGCTGCGAAAGCAGATGCAACATCACGTCTTTCGCCGTCACGCCGGGACGCATCTTCCCGTGCAAATTGAACCGCGCCGATTGCGGCACGGCCACGCGAATGTCCCGCGTGAGCCACGCATTCGCCATGTCGGTCGAACCCACACCGAACGCGAAACACCCAAGCGCTCCCGCCATGCACGTATGCGAATCCGTACCCGCCACGACGTGCCCCGGAAGCCCGATTTCTTCGATGATCTTGTTGTGACAAATCGCCTCGGAACCCACGGTTTTCCCGTCGCGTTCGACTTCACCGTACAACTTCACGCGATGCTTCTTCGTGAACGATTCTTGCACCGTCGCGAGCGACGCGGCTTGTTCTTTGAGCCCCAACTTTTTATGGGCTTCGGGCATGATCATATCGAGGAACGTCAAGTGATCCCGGAACGCGAAGACGCTCTCCGGTTCCGTGACTGCGGCATCCGGGCCAAAGCCCGCGCGGAAAAGCGATTCAGCCATCGGCGTCACGTACTCGTGGGAAAAACGCACGTCTGTCCGAACGAACAGTGAATCACCCGGACGAACCGCAGGTACGCCGATCTTGCCGGTTTTGGCGTCGACGATCGCGTGGGCCGCGATGATCTTCTCGCACAAAGTCATCGCGCGCGGCGCCGTCGTGATCTCGGGCGGCGAAACTTCGCCAGCCATACGCGCCTTGTTGTAGGCGAAGAGTCCACCGTACTCGACGACATCGCGACTGATCGGATCGAGGCCCTTGGTGAACTCGCTGATCGGAATCTCTTCGCCGGCGCGGATGCGGTCGAGGATGGAGAAGTCGGTCGTCGTCAGCAGCCCGATGTTTTGGCAGTTTTGTCCGTAGATTTTTTCGATGTTCTTGGCGACGACGATCTGGATCCCGGCTTCGCGCTCGGAGTACGGAGCGGTTTCACGCGACGAACCGCAGCCTTTCGAGCGACCGGAGACGATGACGCTGAAGCCGCCGTTTTTGATGCCGTCGCGTTCGATGTGTCCGCCTCGCAGCCCCACCAGGCAATACCGCGCGAGCGTTTCATCGTAGTAGTAACAGACCCACCCGGGCGTCAGTTCGTCCGTGGAAATGTTGTTGATGAGCGGCAGGTCTTCGGGTTTGCCCTCGAGCGATTGTCCGCCGAGTTGTTGGCGGAGCAGGTCGGCATCTTCGGTCAGGAACAGGATGCGGCCTTGGGGACGAACGGACGATCGGCGCGAGATGGGCATGTTTCCTCTTGACACTGCAAACGCGGGCGAAAAGTAACGTTTTGCCTTTCGTTCGGCACGAGAGATCTAGTCGTTTCCGGCGCCGGATCCAAACGAAGCTTTTGCGCGATTTCACTTTGCCGAACCCCTGACGCAACGTGCCGGCGGTCGAGCGAAGAGCAGGGTTTCACTCAGACCGACGAGGGGCTTCACGCACCTCGACCCGCGCCAGGCAGCGGTCCGGGCCAGGTTTTGGTTGATCCGCATCGCGTCTGAACCAAGGAAATTTAGTTTACGGTCAAACGATTTGACGACTGACGCGTTGCGAGATTTTTTGCTGAGAACAGGTGGCGAGCGCGTAAAAAATGATAGTGTCCCGCGCCCTTCATGAAGGCAGTTCGTTCGGCATGACTCGTTCTTCTCGCACTCCAGTGGCCATTATCGGCGCCGGTCTCACGGGTTTGTCGGCGTCGCATCACCTCGGTCGGTCGCGCATCGCGCATCGTTTGTTCGAGCGGCTTGGGTGGGCTGGAGGTCATGCGATCACGCTCGAAGACGAGGGGTATCGTTTTGATCGCACCGGGCATCTGCTCCATCTGCGGGATGCCGACTTGCGCGCGTTTGCGCTTGGATTTTTGGGCGACGATGTCCTCGAGGTCGATCGACGTTCGATGATTTGGTCCCACGGGACGTACACCAAATATCCCTTTCAAGCGAACACCTATGGTTTGCCTCCGGACGTCGCGTACGAATGTTTAGCCGGGTTCGTCAAAGCGCACCATTCGCCGAAAAATGCCGAGCCCGCGAATTTCGAGGAATTTTGTCAGCAGCACTTTGGGGAGGGGATCAGCAAGCATTTCATGATTCCGTACAACACTCGTCTTTGGGGAGTTTCTCCGAAGGACATTACGGCGGCGTGGTGTTCTCGATTCGTTCCATTGCCCAAGCTCGAGGACGTACTTGCGGGAGCGGTGGGAAAAACGGCGCCGGAGCTCGGGTACAATGCGAAATTCGTGTATCCGCGTTTGGGAATCGGGGAATTGCCGAAAGGAATGGCCAAAACGCTCCCGGTCGAGCTGGAATTGAATCGAGCGCCCTTGTCGATCGATCCGGTGCGACGGCGAATGTATTTCGAGAATGAAGTGGTTTCGTACGACGCGCTCATTTCCACGATGCCCTTGTCGGTGTTGATCGGCCTTTTGCAAGGAGTTTCGGACGAAGTGCGTCAAGCGGCGCAGCGTTTACGTTGCACGCATTTGTATTACCTCGACGTGGCCTTCGACGGGCCGTGTGGAAAGCCGCTGCATTGGGTGTACGTGCCGGAAGAGAAATATCCGTTTTACCGAGTCGGATGTTATTCGCATTTTTCGAGCGCCATGGCGCCGCCGGGAACGGCCGATTTGTATGTCGAATTATCGGATCGCAACGAGCCCGATTTGAACGACGTCCTGCCGCGCGTCGAAATGGGCCTTCGCGAAATGGGGCTCCTCGAACCCGCGACGAAAATAAAGTTTGCGCGCGTCAGGCGCATTGATCACGCGTATGTGATTTTCGATCATGCCTATTTTTCATCGCTGGACGTATTGCTGCCGTTTTTGGAGAAAAACCGTATCGTCACGACGGGGCGTTATGGTGGTTGGAATTATTCTTCGATGGAGGATGCTTTGCGTTTTGGTCGCGACGCGGCCGAGCGTGTAAAGTCGCTCCCAGGGAATTGAGTCATGGTCGAGAGCAATTCAGAACAAGCCGCAAACACGAATCCGCAGATTTCGATCGTCATTCCCGTCTACAACGAGGAAGCGATTTTGCACGCGGCGATTGTCGATTTACGCGAACGACTGCGGCCATTCGATTGGAAATACGAAATCGTCATCGCCGAAAATGGTTCGCGGGATGGAACGTTGCGTATCGCCGAAGAGCTGGGCGGAAAATTCCCCGAGGTGAGATATTTCTCATTCGGCAGCCCCAATTATGGCGGAGCTTTACGCAAGGGCATTTTGGAGATGGCTCGGGGCAAAATCGTCATTTGCGATGAAATTGATTTATGCGACGCGGACTTTCATCAGCGCGCCGTCGAGATTCTTTCGTCGGGACAAACGGACCTCGTCATTGGTTCAAAGCTCGTTTCGGGAGCCGATGACAGTCGTCCTTTGGCGCGGCATGCCGCGAGCCTTTTGTACAATGGTCTTTTGCGCGTGACGCTCGGTTTTCAAGGCACCGATACCCACGGCCTCAAAGCGTTCGTCCGCGAGCCGCTTTTGCCTATTGCGCGAGCGTGCGTCGTCGACAAGGACGTTTTTGCCAGTGAATTCGTCATTCGCGCGTATCGCGAAGGGATCTCGATTCGCGAAATACCCGTGCGGGTCATGGAAAAGCGCCCGCCGTCGATCAATTTGGTCAAACGCGTACCCAACGTCATGAAAAATCTGGCCAAATTGACCTGGGCCATTCGCGTGAAGGGCTGAACCCGGAATTTCATCATCGCCTTTTACGCCTCGCGTGCTAAGACGCGCGCGCATGGTCCGTGCTCTCCCTCCCTCCCAGCGACAAACCCCGGGACGCGATGACGTCGACGTCGATGTCGTGGTCATCGGAGGAGGCGTCAATGGCACCGGCGTGGCCCGAGATGCTGCGATCCGCGGCCTGAAAGTAGCCCTCTTCGAACGCAACGACCTTGCTTTCGGCGCCAGCGGCAACAACAGCGGCATGATCCACGGCGGCCCGCGCTACATGCTCAACGATCCGCACGTCACGGAAACATCCTGCCGCGATTCCGGGTACATCCAAGCCATCGCCCCGCATTTGCTCTTTCGCGTGCCATTTCTCATGCCCGCGGAGAACAAAGGCCAAGCGAAAATCATGTACGCGCTGATGGATGCGTTTTTCGAGGCGTACGACCGTTATCAGCCGCTCAAACGTGGAAAAAAACACGCCATGCTCTCCGTCGACGAAATGCGCACGCTCGAACCGGGCATTCGCGGCGACATGGTCGGCGGATTCAGTTTCGACGAATGGGGCATCGACGGCGTTCGGTTATGCACCGCAAATACCGTGGACGCCCACGAACGAGGCGCCCGCATTTTCGTGGGAACCACCGTCGAACGCGTCGAACGTCGCGAAGATACCGGCGAAATCCAAGCGGTTCATTATCGGGATCGAGTGACGGGACAAACGGGAAAACTGCGCACGCATACCGTCGTCAACGCCACCGGCGCTTGGGCTCCCATCACCGCGTCGCTCGGTGGAATTGCGCCGGCTCGCGCTCGAGTTCGTCCGGGCAAAGGTATTCACATCATCTACGACCGGCGCCTCGTCAATTACGCCATCGCCTCGCGCACCATTGATGGACGGCAAATCTTCATTGCTCCGTGGCAAAACATGAGCGTCGTCGGCACGACCGACGACGACTACTACGGAAACCTCGACGACGTCCGCGCCACGAGCGAAGAAGTTCGTTATCTCGTGCAAGGCATTGCGCGCATATTTCCCGCGATTCGTACGGCTCGCGCCATTGGCACGTATGCCGGGGTTCGTCCGACGATACATGCGTATGGGCCGCTCGAAGATGCCCTCTCCCGCGAACATGAAATCATCGATCACGCAGCCCACGGCGCTCCCGGTTTGTACTCGATGATCGGTGGAAAACTCGCGAGTTACCGCATATTTGCTGAAGAAATGACGGATATCCTCGCCGCTCGTTTTGGTTTGTCCGTTTTATCTTCGACCCATGAAAAACCTCTTCCCGGCGGAGATACCCACGTCGACCCTGCGACGCTCGGTCAACAAATGGGCATTGAAACCGTCGCCGCCAAAAGACTCACGTATCGTCATGGTTCACGCGCCTTGCACGTTGCGGAACGCGTGCGCGAGCGTCCGCGTGAAGCATGCACCGTATGCGTCTGCGAGCCCGTCACGGAGGCCGAGGTTCGTCATGTCATACGGCATGAATGGGCGCGATCGGTCGCGGACGTTTCACGACGTACCCGCCTTGGACTCGGCGCGTGCGGAGGCATGCGTTGCGCCGCGCGATGCGGGCAAATCGTGGCGCAGGAGCTGGGTTTGTCTCCACAAGACGGCTTGAAGCAAGCGGCACGTTTCTTGGTCAAACAATCGCAAACGCGTTCGGTGGCGCTGGGTCCCGAGCAAGCGCGGCAAGAAGCGTTGGCCATCGCGGCGGTGCGCTCCGAGCTCGGAATGGAAGCGGGTTCCGAAGGGAAGGGTGACGCATCGTGAATCGTCGCGTCGTCGTCATCGGAGGCGGCGTGGCGGGTTTGTCCGCTGCGTATGCCGCGCGTGAACGTGGTGCCCGGGTCACGGTTGTTTCGGCCGGCGTCGGAACGAGCGCGCTGGGTGGCGGCGTCGTCGACGATCTCCCGTGGGAGACGTGGTTTGTCGCGGCGCGAACCTTGGGCGAACTTCCGAAGCTTCGTCCACTGCCCGACGACGTTCTCGCGTTTTGCTCTGCGCTTGGTGTTTGGGACGTCCCTCGCGATGGGCATGCCCCCGTCGTCGCGACCGCCGCGGGACGTTTGCGACCGGCGCGAGGTCGAGATCGCGGCCTGCTCGATCTGGGTGCGTTACGACAAACCACCGTGCTCGTGCCCCGACTTGCGCGAGTGAACTGGGACGCCGATGCCTTGGGTGCGACGTTGGAAAGCGAAGCGTTGGCGCGTGAAGCCGAGCTGCGCTTCGTTCCCGTCGATGCGCCCGTTCTTCGTTTTACGGATGAAACGCGGATCTCGGATGCCGACTTGGCGTTACGCCACGACGAACCTGCTCGTCTTGCGTGGCTCGCGGAACGTTTGAGCGCGCTCGTGGCGGACATGCGCCGAACGACGTCGGTCGGCGCGGTGCTTTTGGGATCGTGGCTGGGCGGGCAGCGCGAGCGAGCGAGTGAGCTGTCGGCGCGCGTCGGCGTGCCTGTGGGTGAAGTGCTCGTGGGCGTCGGGTCGTCAGCGGGTTTGCGGTTCGAGACCGCGGTCGAAAGCTTTGTGCAGAAACAATCGCTCGACGTCGTGATGGATCGCGTGACGGCGATTCGTCGATCGGGTGAGAGATTCGACGTGGAGTTGTCTGGAAAAACCGTGCTCACCGCGGACGCGATCGTGTTGGCCGTGGGTGGTGTGGCATCGGGCGGCATCGTGTACACGCCTCCGGATCTCGACGCGGGCGAGGACGTGCCCGAGCGGATCAACGCCGCGTATTCCTTTGGAGTACCAACGGTTGGTCTGGATGTACCTTTGGTCGTGGACGGTGCGCGAGTGGATGCCGGCTCATCGGTGTTTGGCCCGCCGCTCGACACCACGGCTTGGCCTTCCGATCGGCGCGCATCGACCCTCGAGTCGGTCGGCATCGAAGCGCGGGACGGACTGGTTTGTCCGGGCGTGTACGCCGCGGGAGATGTCCTTGCCGGCAAGCGGCGCACGATGCTCGAAGCGATCGCCTCCGGCTTGCGCGTCGGGCGAATCGTTTGAGGGGTTTGGGGCGTAGAGCGCCGAAGGCGACTCGAAGCCCCAAATGTTGAAATCAGTTCGTCTTGATTCCGGCCCGCTCCAGCAGCTGCTTGTAGCCCGTGGCGAGCGTGAAATCGGTGCTTTTCGTGGGATCTTGCGGCACTTCGCGTGACGGACCGGAATCGTTCTCCGGTGCTTTGACCACGGTGCTGCGAATCGCCGCAGCGGCCGTTCCGCTCGTCGCCGATTCTGCCGACAGGTGTCCGGACAGATCGCTTTCGCGAATCAGCTCTCCGGGTTGCAAGGGTTTGGCCGGTTCAACCCGCACGTCGGGCGTGATGCCTTGAGCCTGGATCGAGCGACCTGCGGGCGTGTAGTACCGCATCGTCGTCAGGCGCATTCCGGCGCCGTTGTTCAGCTCGTAGATGGACTGGACAGACCCTTTGCCGAAGCTTTGAGCACCAACGATCAACGAGCGCTTGTTGTCTTGCAGCGCGCCGGCGACGAGCTCTGACGAGCTGGCCGAGTATTCGCTCATCAGCGTCACGATGGGCAAAGACGCGAGGGAACCGCCGGACGAAGCTTTTTTCTCGTCCATGATTCGGCCGCGATGCCGTGTTGAGTAGATGCTTCCGGAGTCGAGCATTTCGTCGGCGACGGCTTCGGCTTCGTCGATGAGGCCCCCGGGGTTGTTGCGCAGATCGAGGAGAACGCCGCGCAGGGGTTTGGAGCTTTCGCTGCGGATTTTCTTGATCGTCTCGAGCATTTCGCCGTGGGTGTTTTCTTGGAACTGGCGGATGCGCAGGTAGGCGATGTCGTTGTCGAGGCGTTTGCCCACGATGGCGGCGACGTGGATTTCTTGGCGCACGAGATCGACTTGAATGGGCTGGGTTTGTCTTTCCCGACGCAGGGTCAGGTGCACGTGCGAATTGATCGGGCCGCGCATCATGGCGATGATTTTGTCGACGCGTTCACCTTGAACGGGTTTGCCGTCGATCGCGATGATTTCGTCGCCCGGTTTGATGCCCGCGCGATCGGCCGGTGAGCCTTCCATCGGCAGGAGCACGGTCACGCGTTCGTCGCGGAAATCCACTTCGATGCCGATGCCGGCGAACTTTCCGGACGTGTCGCTGTTGAACAGGGCAAACTCTTTGGCATCCATGTACGCGGAGTGCGCGTCGAGTTCGGCGACCATGCCTTTGATGGCGCCATCGATGATTTTGGTTCGTTCGACGGGATCGACGTGGTCGTTTTCGATGAGGTGCAGGGTTGCGGCGACTTGATCGAACGGGTTGTAGGGACTTTGCGCTTGGGTCGTGGCGTGTACGGCTTGGGTGGTGATCGCGCCTCCGGCGAAGGCAGCGAAGACGAGGAGCGGGGTGCGGAGCCAACCGTTTTTGCGCATGGCTCGACGATAGCAGCGGTTGGGGAAGATCCACGGGTTTGACCGGGATGGTTCACGACGATGGCTGGATCACTTGGAGGGGCAAAACTTTGCTTGGGGTTTGGGTCGGGCCCAAGGTTTCGTTGGTTCCTTTGTTTAAGCGGTCATGTTCGGCTATCTTCGCGCGCCTGAACGTGGCTCGGGGCGCAACATCGAGAGACGTGGGGAGAAGCGGGCCACGCATGACGTGGAGCCCGACGATCCCAGGCGTCTTTCCAATCGCCACGATCTGCGGGCAATCCACTTCATTTCGCAGCTTGACCCTGCGTTTTCGAGCGCATTGGGTGAAGCAAGGGCGGGCGGCGTCGCCCAGGGCGATATCCCCTCGAATCACGGACCAGCGAGCCGGCCAAGATGGGCAAACCGACCGATCGTGAGCTCGTGGAGCAAGCACGTGCGGGGGACGCGCAAGCGTTCGGAACGCTCGTGCAGCGTCACCAGCGGCGTATTTTTCGCCTCGCGTTCCATCTCGTGCGCTCAGGCGCGGAGGCAGAGGACGTGACGCAAGAGACCTTTGTCCGGGCCTACCAGGCGCTCGATCGTTTCGATGGTCGAAGCGAACCTTTTACCTGGCTGTATCGGATTGCGGTCAACCTGTCGCTCAACGTCATTCGAGCCCGAAAACCGCGGCGAGATGCGCTTCCGACGGACGATCCGCGCATCGAACCGCTTCTCATGGAGCAACGCACGTCTCACGGCGCGGATCCGGCGCGTATTGCGCATGATCGCGAGCTGGCCAAGACGCTGTGTGACGGCATCGATCAACTTTCGGACACGCTTCGGACAACCCTCGTTCTGGTTTGTATTGACGGAATGGGGCACGAAGAAGCCGCGAAGGTGCTCGATTGTCCTGAAGGAACAGTGGCGTGGCGCGTGCACGAAGCGCGGCGCAAGCTGCGTGAACATTTGGAAAAACATGGGTTTGGAGGGGACGCCTCATGAGCCCCCAGGCGAAAGTAAATCTCGGAGCCAAAGCCGAAGCGATGCTCGCATCGTGGCCGGCCCCGACAAACGACGATGCGACGTGGGAAAACCGCGCCGCCAAAATCGTTGCAGCAGCAACGAATGCGCCCCGAGCGAGTGACTCGGAGATCGCTGCGTTGTTTCAAAAACCCGCGCTCGATCCCGAGCCCGGTGAAGTGGAAAGTTCGACCGTTTCCGCGGTGAGTGCGCGGAGTGCATCAGGAGAAAAGGCCATGTCTGATTCGAACCCCGGTTCGCCCGGAACAACCTCGAGCCCTGCGGCCGCACCAGCGCCGAGCGCAGCAGCCAAGCGGCCTTCGTTGAAGGAACTCGCCGCACGAGCAAGCCAAGCGAATGCTTCCGGCTCGCCGTCGATGCGTCCGAGTGGTCCGGCATCGATGCCCCCGCCGTCGATGGAAGCTGTTTCGCAAGACAAACAATCGCGACCCGCGTCCGTTCCTCCGGCCGCAATCGCCCCCAAGCCGTCCGTTCCGCCGCCGCGTTCGCTCGAGGCGATGAAGGAAGACTCGGGGCGCGTGAACTTGAGCGCCCTCACGCAACCTGCCGCCCCGGTCGTCGCGGCCGAGCCGGTGAAAGAAGCCGCCGCGCGTGCGCCTTTTGGTGAGGACATACCCGATGCGGAGGCTGAAGCGAACGAAGGCGCGAAGGTCAAGAACATCGCCGACGCGAAGCCCATTAAGACGATGAAGAAGGCCGAAGCGGCCAAGACAAACGAGGTCGTCAAGGCGGCCGAAACCGCGCCGGTTCCCGAGACGGTGAAGAAGGCCGAACCGGAGAACGACAACAGCGGTGCGCGTTGGGTGGCGATTGCCGCGCTCTTGGCGATCGCCGCCGTAGGCTTCGTGTTCTTGCGCAAGAAAGATCCGCCGCCGACGCCGGTCGCGACGGTCGTTCAAGAAAAACCGGACACGACGCCGATTGTCACGGCACAACAGAAGATCGAAGAACCGAAGCCGGCTTCGACGGGTTTGTCGATTGATTCGCTTCCTACCGCGGCGCCGACGGAGACGGCCAAACCCGCCGCCGGACCCAAAGTCGCGGCAGCCACCGTCGAAGCTCCTCCCGCGCCCGCACCGACGCCCGAACCGGTTGCGCCAACGGCAATCGCGACGGCGACGGGTGGTGGAAAAGTGGGCGATTTGGCCAGCGAAATGGCGAAATCCGTGGGTGGTTCGACGGACAAACCCGTCAATGCCGACGACGCAACGCCCGCCGCAGGGAAAACGGGAAACCAAACCATCCCGGAACAACCTTCCCAAGGCGCGGCGAACGCAGCGATTCGACCGCTCGCGGCAAACGCGAAATCGTGCGTCGCGGGAGCGGATGATGTCTCGTATGCGAGCGTCACGTTTTCCTCGGCCGGCACCGTGAGCAACGTCAACGTCTCGGGTTGGGCGCAGAAGAACGGCAAAGCGGATTGCATCAAAGCCGCGCTCAAAGGCGCGAACGTCGGTCCATTCGCCAAACCCTCGTTTACGCTCAGCGTCCCCATTCGACCCTGAACAACTGAGCGGCTGCGTTGGATCCAGAAGAAAAATCAGCGCAGCCGCTTGACATCCAAACCTCTCCGCATAGAATCCCGGCCCCCATGGTCTCCGCAACGCAGCAATCAAGCCGCATTCGCAAGCGCAAGTCGCGGCGTAACGGCACGGCGAACAAGCGCGCACTCCGCGCTCACGGCACGCCGAAATTCCCCATCCACCTCGACGGGTACAACCCGAACGCTCCCGACGCGCCCGGCAACCACACGGCTGAAAACGCGGCGGCAAAGAAGTAGGAAGTCACATGGCCAATCACGCATCCGCCGAGAAGCGCAATCGTCAGCGAATCAAGAGGACCGACCGCAATCGCGCCGCCAAGTCCACGCTCCGCACCGAGGTAAAGAAGGCTCGCGCAGCCGTCAAAGCCTCCGGAGCGGAAGCAGCGACCGCCGTGCGTAGTGCCGAAAGCACGCTCGCTCGCGCCGCCAGCAAGGGAATCATCCCTCGCAAGCGCGCCTCGCGCGTCGCAGGCCGTATGGCTGCTGCGCTGCACAAGGCGACGAAAGCCGCCGCAGCCGCACGCTGATTTCCACCTTCTGACACTCGGGCCGCTGCTCCTCGTTGAACAGCGGCCTTTCGTGTTTTGTACTCAAACTGTTCAACCAGGACCAACCCGGGTCGAACGTTTGGGGCTTCGGCTCGCCGTCGCCCCAAATCCCCTCGTCAATGCGCATCCGCCCACGTCGCGCCCGCTCCGACGTCCACCACGAGCGGTACGGACAGGGCAAACACACCCTCCATCGCCTCACGCACCTTCGCCTTCGCTTCCTCCACGCGATCCTCCGGCACCTCGAACGTGAGCTCGTCATGCACCGTCAGCACCATCCGCGCTCCAGGAACAACGGGTTCGCTTAGACGAACCATCGCCAGCTTCAGCAAATCCGCGCTGGAACCTTGAATCGGCGTGTTCTGCGC
>CAYSYX010000080.1:12559-26655 GCA_964435055.1 uncultured Polyangium sp.
CGTCCAAGAAGCGTTCGCACCTGCTCGGAGTGTCGAGCTTCGGTCATCGTTCGCTCCATGAACTCGTGCACGCCGCGATACCGCTGGAAATACGCGTCGATGAAGCGCGCTGCTTCCACACGCGTGATGCCCAAACGTCGCGCCAACGCCGATTCGCCCATGCCGTAGATCACGCCGAAGTTGATCGTCTTGCTGCGACGCCGCATCTCGGTCGTCACGTCAGCTTCACCCACGCCGAAGATCTCCATCGCCGTGCGTGTGTGGACGTCTTGTCCGGTGCGGAAAGCATCGACGAGCACCGGATCGTTCGACAGATGCGCGAGCACGCGAAGTTCGATCTGCGAATAGTCGGCGCTCAGAATGACAAACCCTTTCGGAGCGACAAACGCGCGACGAATCAGTTTGCCCAAGTCCGTGCGAATCGGGATGTTCTGCAGGTTGGGGTCTTGTGAAGACAAACGTCCCGTCGCGGCGACCGCTTGGCTCCAGCGCGTGTGAATACGTCCCGTCTCCGGATGCATCAGACGTGGCAACGCATCGACATACGTGCCCTTCAGCTTCGCGATCGCGCGGTGTTCGAGCACGATGCCCGGCAGCGGATGATCGTCGGACAAAGCTTCCAAGACTTCGGCATCCGTCGAGCGTCCCGTCTTCGTCTTGCGCGTACTTTTGAGCCCCAACGTATCGAAGAGGATCGTCTCGAGCTGCTTCGGCGACGCCAGGTTGAAGGCGGACCCCGCAGCTTCGTGCGCTCGTTTCTCCAGCGTTTCGAGCTCCTTGGCCATTTCGGTCCCGAGCGCTCCAAGCGCAGTGGGATCCACGAGCACGCCGGTCATCTCCATCTGGGCCAGCACGGAGGCGAGCGGCAGTTCCAAGTCCGTCAGGAGTTTGTCGAGGTGCGCATCGGCAAGCTTGGGCGCCTGTTTGGTCGCGACCGCGAGCAACGCTTCGGGAAACGCCGCGGCGTAGTTCGTCGCCGGTTCGATCTCCAAATCATCGAGCGCGCGTTGGGTTTGTCCGCGCTTCTTCGGCGCCACGTCTTCGAACGTGGCCATCTTGATCCCGGCTTCGCGTTCGGCAGCAGCGGCAAGCTCGTGCGAGGTTTCCGCGTCGAGCAGGTAACTCGCCAGCATCGTGTCGAACGTCGTTCCAGCAAGACGAACCCCGTTCCTGCGCAACACCACGTCGCAAAACTTGATGTCGTGCGCCAGCTTCGCGATCGATGCGTCTTCCAGAATCGGCCCGATCACAGCCTTGAAGTCGTTCATCGACAGTTGCGGCGGAGCACCCAAGTAACGGTGGCCGAGGGGCACGTACACGGACGAACCTTGTTCGTAGGCCATCGCGATGCCGCACACGTGCGCACGCATGGCTTCGTGCGACGTCCCGTGGACTTCGAGGGCGAGCCTCTTCGCGTTTCGAATGCCCGCGGCAAACGCTTCCAGATCTGCACGGGTCGTGATCGCGCGACGATGACCCGCAACGGGCGCGGGTACCGGAACCGCTTTGATGAACCGGGAAAAACCCAGCTCCGTGAAGAGGGCTCGCAGTTTGGCGTGGTCCGCTCCGCCGTAACGAAGCGCGTCGATGTCGAACGTGATGTCCACGTCGGTCTTCAACGTGACGAGCTGCTGGGACAAACGCGCATCAGCTTCGTTTGCAGTCAAACTTTCTCGGAGCTTCTGCCGTTTGATCTTGTCGAGCGACGCGTAAATGCCTTCGAACGAACCGAACTCTTTCAGCAGATCCGCCGCGGTTTTCGGACCGATGCCCGGTACGCCCGGAACGTTGTCGCTCGTGTCTCCCACGAGCGCGAGCAGGTCGCGCACTTGCGCGGGCGGTACACCGAATTTGTCGACGACTTCGGCTGGCCCGTAGACCTTGTCGCGCCCGTCCCACATCAGCACGCGATCGGCGTCGACGAGTTGCAGCAGGTCCTTGTCGGCGCTCACGATGACCACGCGCAGGCCACGCTGTTTGGCGCGTAAAACTGCGATGGCGAGGAAATCGTCCGCTTCGAGGCCATCGCCGACGAAGATCGGGATTCGATACGCTTCGACGATCTCTTTGCACCGCATCATCTGCGCCGGCAGATCGGGCGGCGGTGGGGGACGGTTTGCCTTGTACCGTTCGTCGAGTTCGTCCCGGAAGGTTTTTCCGGGCGAATCCATCGCGACCGCGAGAAACGCAGGCTTTCGTTCGTCCACGAGCTTCGTCAACATGCTCACCGTGCCGTACACGGCGTGCGTCGGTTCGCCGGCGGGACTCGTCAGGGGCGTTTGAATCGCGTGGTAAGCGCGAAAGACGTACCCGGACAAATCGATGATGTAGAGGACGTCTGGTGCGCCCGGCGGCGGGAGTTCGGCCTTGTGCGTGGACATGGCCGTGCATGTACCACGGAGGTACGTCCGCGCGTGAGGGGCGAGCGCTACCGTTCGATGCGTGCGCGAACGATCGTCACGTCGAAGTTATTTTCACCGGCGCGCGCGATGGTCACGGAAACCCGAGATCCCTGGGGACCTCGCAAACGCTGCATGACGTCGGACAACGGCATCTCGACTGCGGAGGCTCCTTCGATGCGGACAAACTTGTCGCCTTTGCGTAGTCCGGCGTTCGCTGCCGGGCCTCCTTCGATGACCGACGCGATGACCACACCGGCTGCGGATGGCGCGAGCATCGCTCCGATGCCCTCGAGCTCGCTGTTAGGTCCTCCATCCCCACGCTGTTTGAGGTTGATGTCTTCGCGAATGGATGACGCTCCTCGCGTGGTCAAACCCGACACGATGCGGCCCATGTACAGGCCGTGTTCCACACGCACGGAAAACGGTCCGGGAGGCACCCCCGTCAGCGAGTAATTGCCCTGTTCGTCCGTGGTTGCCGGAGGATTCGCATTGGGACCTCCGCCGCCCGCCATGCCGTCGAGCTGCACGATCGCTCCGGCGATCGGCTGTCGCGTCAGTTCGTCGCGAATCGTTCCCGTGAGCGTCGCGGGACGGGGCAGAGTGATCCGCACGTTCCGCGCGGTTTGTCCCGTATCCACATCAAAACTGTCACTCTTGCCGGGAGGTTGTCCGGGCGAACTTGCTACGAGCACGTACTTTCCCGGAGGCATTCGCTCGAGTCGAAACGATCCGGAGTCTTCGTTCACGTGCCGAGGTCTTCCTCGTGGACCGAGCTCCGCGCCTTCGATTTTCGGCAGGAAAACTTCGACGGACAGGCGATACGACGCGACGGGTCGACCCGCGTCGTCGACGACGACACCTTCGATCGTGGCGCCTGCGCCGAGCTTCACCACGTTGTCCTTGCCCGTCTCGATGCGGGTTCGTTCCGATGACGGATACTCGGGATGATGCGCGAGAACCTGGCAGCCTGAAGCTTCCAGCGGCAAACGAAACTTGCCCTCTTCATCGGTGCTTCCGGTGAGGTTTGTCGAACGATCATCACACCCGACAAACGCTCGAGCGACGGGTTGTCCTTCGGCGTTCACGACCGAACCGATGACGAATTCCTCGACGGGGGCTTCGTTGTTGGCAGTCGTCGGCGCCGGACGTGGAGCCGGCGGCGTTGGTGGACGCGCTTTCGGCTGTTCGGCTTCTGTCGCAACGACGGTGGGTTGCGTACGCGGGGGACGCTTGGGCGGAGGCCCGTGGTTTGGCAGAAGAAACCACACGACGACCGGCACGACGAGCAGGGCCATGGAGGTGAAAATGGCCAACCGCCAGTCGCGGCGACGATCGCTCATGGTTCAACGTCGATGGGGCCGCCGTCCGGAGCGACTTTGGGGCGCCCGTCATCATCACGCGCCGTCTCACCGGCCGGCCCGAGCAGCTTGCCTTCCGGTTCAGCGGGCCAAGGAGTTTCACTTGACGAACTTGCGCAGCCGAACGCAACGAGGGCGAGCGCAACGAGCAGAAGTCGAGAACGCATGCGTGGACTCTCTGGTGACAGGGATGGTGCGAAAGGTGATCGCCTAGCGGGTTTCAGCAAGGTTCGTGCGCGCGATCCATAGGCAGATGGAGGCGTTCAGGACGCACCAAGCGACGAGCGCGAGGTGACCGAACGGTCCCGCCGCGGAACCAAGCGCGACGGTAGCAAACAAGTACGCCGCGGTTCCAGTGGCCAAACCGGCAATGAAAGGCCGCAGTCGTTTGACGCCGAAGAGCAATGCGGTGAAGGCAAACGGCAAGAGCGCACTGGCGAGCGGCAAGAAGCGATGCAGGGACACGCCGACGAGCAGGTCCATGTCCGCCAACGGTCGAGCCAATACGTCCGCGATGAGGTTTGCCCGCGGCATGATCCACGGCGCGAAGAAGAACAAACCGGGGCCCGTCGCGAGCGCCGGGATCAAGAAGTCCAAACGCCAGGGGTTTGTCGCAGTGTCACTCTTTTTGCGAGCGGCACGAGCTACGAGGAGCGTCGTGACGAGGAGCGCCACGAGGCGGTAGATGGTTTGGCGTAGCGTAACAGCGCTCGCGGACGCACCCGCGTCGAGAATGCCGGCGCCGTAGAGGAGCTTTCCGCCGTCCGAATCGTCCACTTTGCGCGCTTGATCGCGCAGAGCATCTTCCACGGCGGCCGGATCGGTCACGCCGAGGCCCATGATCACGGCGGCAGCTCCGGCGACATGCGGCGAAGCCATCGAGGTTCCATTCCAGCCCGGAAAAATCTGGCAGTTGTTGCGGCCTTTTTCGCAGATCGTCTGTTGCACGACCTTCACGCCGGGGGCGGCGATGTCCACGCCTTTGCCTCGAGAAGAAAACGGCGCGAGTTTGTCGTCGGGGTTTGTCGCACTGACACCGATGACGCCTTCCGACGCACCCGGATAACCGACGCTCGAGCCCGAGTTTCCTGCGGCGGCGACCACGACGACGCCCATCTTCAGCGCGTGATCGACGGCGCTTTGCAAGATGCGCGAATTACGAGGTCCACCGAGGCTCAGGTTGATCACGTGGGCGCCATGATCCGCAGCCCAACGAATGCCGTCGGCGACATCGGCCGTCGTTCCCCAACCGTCTTCATTGAGCACTTTCACGGGCATCAAACGCGCACCAAACGCCACGCCCGTCACGCCGATCCCGTTGTTCGTCGATTGCGCGATCGTTCCGGCAACGTGCGTTCCGTGGCCTTGATCATCGTTCGCGTGTTCATTACCCGAGACGAAGTTCCATCCCGGCACGCATTCGGTGGTTTGTAAATCCGAACCTTTCTTGAAAGGCCCGTGGTCTTCGCAAGCAATGCCCGTATCGACGACGGCGACCGTGACGCCGCGGCCGATGCCGAAATCCCAGGCTCGCTCCGCGTTGATGCGCGAGATGTGCCATTGCTGTTTCAGCTCGGGGTCGTTCGGGACAAACATCGCGTGGACCTTGGCCAGCGGCTCGGCGTATTCGACGCGAGGATCTTTGGCGAGGCGAGCGAGCAGTTCGGCGATCGCGCTCGACGGGGCCGAGGCGATTTCGATGTGCGTCGTGGATTCGAGTCGCGTGGGGACGAAGGAAAAACCGAAGTCTGCGGCGAGCGACGAGATGTCCGAAGTGCTGAGATCATCGCGAGCATCGACGACGATTTGTCCGGGGATGTCCCAATCCGATTCGCCGGCAGCGGTGGTGAGCGGCAGGTTTCCGGCCATCGCAGTTGCTACGGGTTCAAACGAATCGAAGGTTCGTTCCGGTGCACCCGTTCGCGGCGTGCGTTCATTTTCGGGAGAAAAACGGCTTTGCGCCGCCGTTTCGTGTGATGTCGTCGTGAAGGCGGCCGTAACGAGGGCAGCCGTCAGCAGTGGCCCGCGAAAACGTGGATCGGTGGACTCGAACATGGGCCGAATCGTAGCGCAGCCATGACCCGAGGGCCCGCGGCCGCGATGTTTTGCGTGAAGTTCTTTGGCGAATCTCGACGCTTACCCGCAGCGGCCCGTTCGTGGTACCGACGCGGGCATGGAGTTCTTGATTCCCACCCGTACAGCTCGTCCCGGTGATGACCCCATTTTCGCTTTGAACGCGGAAGCCCAAGCGCGGAAAAAAGCGGGTGAGTCGGTCGTGAATGCAACGGTTGGAGCGCTGCTCGACGACGACGGCAAACTCGCGATTATTCAAGGCGTCGTCGATGCTTTGCGTGATGTGCCGCCGGAAGTGGGGGCTGCGTATGCGCCGATCGCCGGTCCGCCTGCGTTCTTGCAAGGCGTGATCAAAGACCTCTTGGGAGATCGTCCCGAAGCCGCTTGGGCAACGGCGGTGGCCACGCCCGGAGGCAGCGGGGCTTTGCGCCATGCGATTACGAACTTCCTCGAACCGCAGCAAATGCTGCTCACGTCGGGGTTTTACTGGGGTCCGTACAAGACGCTCGCCGACGAAGCCGACCGCACGATCACGACGTTTCGCATGTTCGACGACCGCGGCAAACTCGACGTCGCCGACCTGGATCGCAAGCTTCAAGGCGTGATCGACGCACAAGGTCGAGCGCTCGTTTTTCTGAACACGCCTTGTCACAACCCGACCGGTTATTCGCTGGATGAAGAGGACTTTCGCGGTGTGCAGGAGGCTGTGTCTCGGGCGGCGAAACGAGGTCCGGTCATTGTGCTCGTGGACTATGCGTACGCCCAGTACGGCACGAAAAACCCGGCCGAGACAATCGATGCGGTGTTGCGTCTGGCGAAGGATGCGATGCTCTTGTTTGCGTGGTCGGCATCCAAGTCATTCACGCAATATGGATTGCGAGTCGGCGCATTGGCGGCGGTTTGTCCCGACGCAGGGGAGCGCACGCGTGTACAAAGCGCGCTTTCGTTTGCGAGTCGCGGGACGTGGTCGAACTGCAACGCGGCGGGTATGCATGCAATCGCGCGGTGTTTGACGGATCCGGAGCTGCGGGCGCGAATCGAACGCGAACGCGGGGCGTTGAAATCGTTGCTCGATGGCCGTGTCGCGCGCTGGAATGAGCTCGCGAGCGCCGCGGGGCTCGTGTATCCGCGTTACGACGGCGGGTTTTTCACGACCGTATTCTGTCCGGATTCTCTTCGAGTCGCCTCGCGGCTCAAAGAAGACGGAATCTTTGTCGTTCCCGTGCAAGGCGCGCTTCGCGTAGGCCTTTGCTCCGTGCCCGAACGTGATATCGAGCGCCTCGTGAATGGCTTCCGAAAAGCCATCGCCGGTTGACGTAGCTCAATAAAAAATCGCACCGCTCCAACGACCGCGACGACGGACGGCGATTCTGATATCGTCGGCCCACTTATCGTACGTGCGGCGCTGGTGCGCTTGGAGGCCGTGAGATGCAAAGATTTGGAAAGGTTTGTATTGGCGGACTTGTCGGTATTTCAGCAGCGTTGATGCTGCTCAGCGGCGGATGTACCGACGTTATTGATTGGCCGACGGATGTCACCGGTAGCTCGAGTTCGTCGAGCAGCAGTTCATCCAGCAGTTCGGGCGAAGGTGGAGCCGGCGGAACGGGTTCTTCTTCCTCGTCGAGTACGAGCAGCAGCAGCTCGGGTGGCGGTTGCATATCGAACACCGATTGCACGACGCCGACGCCGATTTGCGACGTACCCAAAGCCAATTGCGTCGAATGCCTTCAAGCGGGCGATTGCTCATTAAAACCCGGTACCGTCTGTTCGGCGGGAGCGTGTGCCTGTCCGAACCCGGGTGATTCGTATTGCCGTGAGCCGGATCGATGCATTGATTTGCAATCGAACAGCTCGGATTGCGGATCCTGCGATCATCCCTGCTTTGGATCGTGCGTGGCTGGGAAATGCGCCGACGCGTGGGAGCCCACGCCTTGGAAAGATGCTCCGTCCGCGCGTGCCAATCACGTGGCGGTTTGGACGGGCACGCAGATGATCGTTTGGGGCGGTGAAACCAACGGTGGTAATACGAATACCGGTGGAATGCTCGACGTGGCCGCCTACAAATGGTCCGCGACGAGCACATCCAATGCGCCGACTGCGCGAACGAATGCGCGAGGCGTTTGGACCGGTTCGAAGATGGTCGTGTGGGGTGGCGATAATGGCGGAGCGCTCAAGACCGGCGGCGTATTCGATCCGGCCACCAATACTTGGACCGCAATGACGACCATGAATGCTCCCAATCCACGTTTTGGGCACTCGATGGTTTATACCGGCA
The DNA here is from genome assembly GCA_964435055.1 of uncultured Polyangium sp. Classification (GTDB taxonomy): domain Bacteria; phylum Myxococcota_A; class Polyangia; order Polyangiales; family Polyangiaceae; genus Polyangium. Next base: position 20,668 of record CAYSYX010000080.1, read on the forward strand.
CCAAAGTCCTGATTTGGGGCGGCACCGACGGTATCAATTACTTCAGCGACGGCGCTGCTTACGATGTCGCGAACGATGCGTGGGAATCCATGTCCGCGATGTTGGCCCCGAGCGCTCGTAAGGATCATTCCGCCATTTGGACCGGCGCCGATATGGTCATTTTCGGCGGTTACGGCTTCAACGGCGTTGATTTCGGCTACTTGGGCGACGGCGCGGAATTCGATCCGGCCGGTGGTTCTTGGGTGGCTGTGAAGGATGGTCAACCGCCGGCGCGAGCGCGTCACGGTGCGGCCTGGAGCGGCACCGAAATGATCATTTGGGGCGGCCAAGATTCAATGAATAGTTTGTCCGCCATCGGTGCGCGGTACAAGCCGAAGATTGAATGGAGCGTCATTACCTCGGACGGCGCCCCCGAAGTGCGTCAATTCCACACGCACGTTTGGATTCCTCCGCGCCTCATTGTTTGGGGCGGCGAAAACCTGGCCGGCACGCCGCTCGATTCCGGCGCGACGTACGATCCGGTCACGAATTCTTGGAGCAAGAAACCCATTCCGTCCGGCCCGAGCGCGCGTACGCAGCATTCGAGCGTGCATGCGACGGGTCTCGGCAAACTCATCATTTTTGGTGGAAAAACGCCGGCATTGACCAATACCGGCGCCATTCTCGACCCGACGATGTTGTAATCGCCCGCCGCTTCACCCCGGGGTTTGGGGCGTAGAGCGCCAACGGTGACTCGAAGCCCCAATCGCCCGATACGGAAACTCCGGGGATTCCTTTACAAACCACACGGTTTGCCCGCTACGCTTCGACGATCATGCGTCGGATGGATTGGTTTTTATTGCCAATCCTATTTACTCCAGCGCTCCTTCGTCCACGACGGCGACGTTCTTGTCGTCTTTCTTTTGCTGCGCCCACATTACGGCTTGGCGTGGACGCAAGAGCCCGGCGCCTTGCTGAATTTTGGGGTATTGCGGCATTGGAGCCGCCGTCGCCAGCAATCCTTCGCGAATTTGAGCCGGGGTGAGCGAAGGATTCGCTTCGAGCATTTGCGCCGCGACACTTGCGGCGATGGGAGCCGCAAACGATGTCCCGTCGACGTGTTGGTAATCGACCGAAATGTACTTCTGACGATTGATACGGCCGTACACCGCTTGAATGAGCCCGTTCACGGACGAGACTTCGTCGCGCGTCGCGCGTTGTTTTTGCTCGGAAAAACCCTGCTCGACGGAGAGTTCTTCGAGCACCGACAGGAGCTGGAAAAGAGCGTTCGCTTCGCGTGCGACGAGAGTTCCCGGGATCATCGGCGCGGGAACCCAGATCGCCGGCGCGACGAGGTCGGGTTTGTCCAGGCCTTCTTTGATGGTTCCGTAGCTCGATGGCCAGAGCGATGCATCCGCTTCACCTTCGCGTTCGCCTTTGTCGTCGAGGCCGCCGACGGTGATGGCATGAGGCGATGATGCGGGAGCTTTCGGAGCGCGGCCGGGCATGTTGCCCGCGGCGGCAAACACCGTGATGCCTGCGGCGACGACTTCTTCGACGGCTGATTCGACTTCGGCTTGAAGATCGGGATCGCCCGTCGACAAAGAGACGTTCATGACGCGAATTTTCAAGTGCGGATAACGAAGCGGAAAGCGGATGGCGTGCGCGACGTCCTTGCCTTTGATCCGTCCTTCGACCGACATCGCCTTGATGAGAACGACTTCGGCATCGGGGGCGAGCGCGCGGTAGCGACCGCCCGAGACGTAGCCATTTCCAGCGGCTGTGCAGGCCGTCATCGTGCCGTGCCATGAGGCGCCGCGAGGTGTGAAGAACTCGTCGGGAACAGCTTCTTCGCGCGTTGCATCGGCATACGCTTTGATGCGTCGCTTGGGGCGCATGAGGTCGGGATGGGGGTAAAAACCGCTGTCAACGAGGGCGATCGTGACGCCGCGTCCGGTGAAGCGAGTCGACGCTTCGATGCGTTCGGGGATGGAGAGAAGCTGCGGTCGAGCCATGGGTGGGAGGGTTGTGCCGGAAGGCGTGGGTGAAGGCAAAGTTCGCGGGGACGAGGGTGAGAAACGGCGGGAAGTCGAGCGGGAAGGATGGGTTTGTCGGAGGAGACGAGGTGTCGTCGAAGTTTGGGTTGGTCAGCGTAGGGTTCTTGTTGGACGAACGGTAGGTCGGTCGAGCGAGGGCAGATTGGTTGGAGCACAAACAGATGATGAAAACGACGGTACAGAGGCGATGGTGGTGTGAGTGAAGGAGGTGTGAAAGGGTCGGATGGGAATTCGTCGTGAAGCGTTGGCGGTCGGGATGGAGGGGTAAGGGGAGTTCGCAGAGGACTTGTCACGGCCGTGGGGTCGTGATACGCGGATGAATCATGGAACCGTGGGCGCGTGAATTTTTGGACGTCTGGGCAGAAAAGCTTCCGGAGATCGCGGAAGGAACGTGGAGAGATGCCAACCGGATGTGGGTCGCAAAGTACAGAACGGAAGACATTGCGCAGATGATTCACGGCGGGCATGCGATGATGACCGAGTGGTTTGCAGGCAGTACCAGCGAGATGCGGGATGACTACCTTCAGACAATTATTCCTGGTTTGGTCGCGCAAGGTGAGTCGGCTGCTGCAATTGCAGCGATTGACTGTGCGGGAATACTCAGGATTCTTGCGACGGTATTGCCCCATATGAAGCCTGAGAACCGCGCGCAAGCAATGGAGGCATTTATCGAGTGGCAGTCATTGATGCTTCAAGACATGATCCGCACGGGTATCGAGGCGAGCAACAAGCCCTGAAAAGTCCCACGGACGCATAAGTGCGTCTCCACGCATATCCCCATTTTGCGTTGCATCGATCACCCGGATCACCGACGTGGTTGAATTGATGGCTTTTTGCCAATTGAACGGCACGAAATATTGAACTTTGGAAGACGATTGGGTGCGCTGCGGAAAAAGCGTTGCCGTCGTTCAGGATGGCTTGGCGCGATTCAGTGCCGAATTTGCGGCAATCGTTGAAATGCAATTCAGCATATTTCGGATATTGTGAAGTAGCAAGTTCCCAGAACTGCGGAATCAGTATGCAATTCGGCATGCGTGCACGCGATACGGTGCAGTTCGAAAGGTCCCGCCGTGTGGCGTTGCCAAGCCGGAACGCTCATGGGCGGAATGAGTTCATCGTTTTCAGCGACAAACGCCACGATGGGCGTCGTAATGAATACCTCGTCTCTATATTGGTAATTCGTCAATGCTGCACAGTCGGCACGCAGCGCACGTTGTGACGACCAGTCCTTGCTGCAATCAATACCGAAGACTCGAAGGGTATCGGCAAATGCGTTTGCGGGCAGATGATGCACGGAAGCGAAATAATGCAGATGCGGAGCCATTGCGCCGAGAACGATGAGCGCTTTGGGCGATGGTCCTCCATTGCTGCGCAGACGTCGCATGACCTCATAGAGTACAAGTGCTCCCAGGTCGATCCCGAGAAATGCAAAAGGCCGATCGATCCAATTCGTCAGGGCTGAGGAAATACACGATATGAGATCTTCGAAACGGCCGAGCGGCGATTCATTTGCTCGATGACCATGCCCGGGGAGCTCGACCGCGCAAAGTTCCACATCGGGAGGCACCATGCTGGCCAGGTGTTCAAAAGCCGAGGCATTGCCACCCAAACCCGGACAACAAAAAAGGCGCAGGCGCGGCTTCTGGCGCGCTTCGATGCGCATGAGCCAGCGATCCGGTGAAGTGCGGGTAATCGCGGCCTGGGTGATGCTTCCTTGATCGTGCTCCATGTCGGTCGCGATGATTCGACAAACCGATTCACGTTCCGGAGTGATGAAGTAATGCCCTCCGGCAAAGGTATGGGTTGACAGTTCGCGCGATGTTTCCGCTTGCCAGCCGCAAACGATGTGCGCAGGGGCGAAGACATCCAGATCGCCGACGAATGCCGTCACCGGTGCATTGAGGCGTGGGCCCGGGGCATATTCGTAACCTGCCGCAACAGCAAAATCGGACCTCACGACCGGCAAAATGTTGCGAATCACGTCATCGTCCCGCAAAACCGTTTTGTCGGCGAAACCAACGGCTCGTAAGATGGCTTCAAAGTCATCGTCCGAGCGAGTCAATGCATTCGGTACCAAGTAAAATTGCGGTGGAGACGCGCCCGAGGCAAATAAATGAATGGGCCGTATTCCATGTTCCCGCTCGAGTCGTCGGGCGACCTCGAACATCATCATGGCTCCGAGACAGTGACCGAAAAGAGCAAATGGCAAATTCAAAATAGGTATCAATACCGGCAATAAAGCATCGACAATTTCCCGAATGTTCCGGGGCGGTGATTCCTGAATTCGCTCGTAACGTCCCGGTGGTTGTACCGCAATGACCTCGATATTCGTCGGGAGATGATCGGGCCATGATGCATAGATGGGAGCTCCCCCGCCGGCGTAGGGGAAACAAATGAGGCGCATTTGCGCTTCCGGCCGCGGCTTGTGGGTGACGAGCCATCCCCCGGCGGATATGAGGCCCGCCGAAATGGCCTCTGCAGGGCTGGGCGTCGGCGTCGGCGTATGCGTATTCGCTGTCGAGCTGGGGGAGTCTCCAAGACGTTGTACGAGAAATTTGGCAATGTCCTGGATGTTGCTTTGCGACCAAATATCCGTAATGGACAGACGTACACGAAACAACGATTGCAATCGATTGCGCAATTCTATCGTCATGAGAGAATCGACGCCATATTGCTGCAAATGATCCCGGCTGTTCAATTGCGAAGCCGGCATGCGCAAGACGTGGCCCAGCTGTTCCCGAACGATGAGGTCCACGCGCTGCAATCGATCGGTATCCGAGGCGCCACGCAAGGCATCGAGAGGACTCGTCGCCGCGTCGTTGCCACCTGCCGCTTCGGCTGGTTGCGAATGCGCGGACGGTATTGTTTCCGGTTGCGCTTTCCGCCGCCCGAGTTTGGACACCAGCGAGCTGAAGCGTGGGGATTCGGTCAGATGGGGATTTGCAGCAACAAAGCCCTTCAAATCCATGGAGAGCAATCCCATCTGCATCCATCCCTCATGGACGACGCGCTCCAGCAATCGTTTGCCGTCGGAATCGCTAAAGCTGTTGAAGCCTCGCACCGCAGCGACTGCATTTTGCTGGGATACGTGCCGTTTTCCAGATTCCTCGAACCAACCCCAATTGATGCTCGTCGCCGCCCGTCCTTTCGATCGCAGATAAGACGCGAACGTATCGAGGAACGCGTTTGCGGCCACGTAATTACTCACGCCGACGGAACCAAAAAGTGCCGCCATGGACGAATAAAGAACGAAGAAATCGAGGTTGCATTCCCGCGTGAGCTCATAAAGATTCCAACTGCCGACGACTTTCGGACCGAATACCGTGCGGAATTTTTCCCGACTTTGTTTTTCCAAGACTCCAACATCCGCGAAACCCGCGGCATGGAGAATACCTCGCAATGGCGGAAACTTGGTTTTGAGTTCCGTCAGGGCGTATTTCAGTTGTTCTGCGATTGCAACATCGGCCTCGAGGACCAAGACTCGAGCCCCCAAAGCCTCGATTTCATGAATCGATTGCGCTTGAGCCGGCGACGACACGCCGCTTCGGGACATCAAGGCAATGTATTTGGCTCCGGATTCCGCAAGCCATTTCGCGGCAACGATTCCGAGACCTCCAAGGCCGCCCGTAATCAAATAACATCCTTCCGCGTGCACTCGAGCCGCGGGCGAAACGCGCTTCTTCGCGACGGGCGTTATGAGCCTGCCGGCGAACGTGTGTCCATTGCGAATGGCAATCTCATCTTCATTCATCGGATGAACACGCAGGATATCTCGGAAAATTCGGGCTTCATCCGCGTCGCCACGGGCATCGAGATCCAATCGAAGGCATCGGACGTCGGAGGATTCCGCGGCAATGGCTCGGCCCAACCCCCACAAAGGAGCTTGCATGATTCCCACGGCTTCGGTTTCGGCCTCGACGGTTTGAGTTCCGCGCACGACGAGCCACAATGG
>CAYSYX010000081.1:0-26580 GCA_964435055.1 uncultured Polyangium sp.
CGGTCCTGTTCTGACAACCTCCCGTGCGTCTCTTGGAACCATTCCTCTCATGGCTCCGGAACAAATCCTCGGCGAACCCGTCGATGCTCGCGCCGACGTTTATGCGCTCGCTGCTACTGCGTACGCAATGCTGAGCGGCGCACCGCCTTTCGGTACGCAAACCACGTCCATTTTGCGACAAATTCATCTCCACACGCGCCCTCCACGCCCAAGCTCGCGCGCTCCCATCGACCCAATGCTGGACGAAAGCATTCTTCGCGCATTGAGCCGAAATCCAAGCGAACGTTTTGCCTCACCGCGTGAATTCGTCGCGGCCTTGTCCCAGGCGATTATCCGGAAACCTCCGTCGCAATCATTTCCGAATGGCATCGTCGAACGTTCAGCCATTGCCGTGTACGTCGAAGTCCGCAAAAGCGAACGCACGCTCGCCCCGGACGAGGAAACCTTGCTCGATGCCGTGGAAATGGCCATGAAGATCATTGGTTCGGAATTGATCGCCGCGGGCCTCGTTTTGGTCCGCGAATCGACGAAAATGCTCCTTGCCGTCTCGCCCGAACCTCCCGATGCCGCACGATTGAATGCGGTTCACGCGGCCTGCATTCGCGCGTATCGCCGCGTCATCGAGGCATCGGGAGAACAACGTTGTGTGGACGTCGGGATCTTCATGCATTGCGGCGCGCTGCACACCAATGAAGCCGGAACGCTTCTTCCTTCGGGCTTGCTGGATGTGGCCTCATGGGCCCCGACGGCTGCACTGGGGGTCGCTGCTTCACGAGCGGCGTTGACCCATGCTCCGACAAACCTGGAGCCCGTGACGGGGAAGCATGAGTTTTTCTGGATGGAACGATCGTAAATGCATCAATCGTCTTCGGCGGAAATTCCATGGCGTCGCAATAATTCGCGCAGGTGATTCCGATCCATGTGCGCAGCTCGCGCGGCCCGCGACAAATTCCCTTGATGCTCGCGTACGAGCGCCGCGATATAGCCGCGCTCCCATTGCGCAACCGCGCGTTCCTTGGCTGCCCGGAACGAACCCAGCGCCAAGTCGTCGGCATACTGATTTTGCGGGGGTTCCACAGTCGGTGCAGGTTTGATCGGCAATGCTGATACCGTCGAGCTTCCCGCGCCCAACGTCGATTCGAACCAAGACTCCGAATCCTGCATCAACGTGGCCCGTTCGATACATCCGCGTAATTCACGGACATTGCCCGGCCAATCCTGTTTGACCAACGCCGAGACGAATTCCTCGGAAGGCCGAGGATCGCCCGAGCGCGCGAATTGTTCATAAAAATGAGCGGCCAAGAGCGGGATGTCTTCACGTCGTTCTCGTAATGCCGGCAAACGAATGCGCACGATATTGAGTCGATAATACAAATCCGAACGAAACGTACCTCGATTGACTTCTTGCCGCAAATCACGATTCGTCGCCGCCAGGATACGCACGTCGAGCTTGACGGGTTCCAGTGTCCCAATGCGCCGGATGACTCGTTCTTCGAGCGCCCGCAGCAGTTTGGGCTGCATATCGAGCGGCAATTCACCAAGTTCGTCCAATAAAACGGTCCCTCCGGCCGCGGCTTCGAAGGCTCCGGCTCGAGCTTGCACGGCATTCGTGAATGCGCCTTTGCCATGGCCGAACAATTCCGCTTCAATGAGGCTCGGAGGAATCGCGCTGCAATCGATGACGACAAACGGCCCTTTCGCTCGTGGGCTTTTTCGATGAATGACGTCGGCCAGGAGTCCTTTGCCCGTTCCTGTTTCACCTTCGATGAGAATCGTCGAATCCGACGCCGCGATGCGCGGCAGCATGGCAAACAATCGCCGCATGGCGGTGCTTTGTCCGAGAATGCGGCCATATTGTTCCTCATCCGAAAGGGGTTCGACGATTTCGTCCGCCAATATTTCGAAACGCAAAACGGAATCGCCCAATCCAATGATCGCGCCCGGACCAAGGTACGCTTTTTCAATGCGAAATCCGGCCAGCGTCGTACCATTACGGCTTTCGAGGTCGTGCAGGGAAAACCCTTTCTCCGTCGCATTTATCACGCAATGGTGACGCGATACGGTACGGTCGGTCAAAACCAATTGATTGCCCGCCGCCGTTCCGATGGAAAACTCGCCCCCTTCGGAAACCCGTTCGATCCCTCGATCGGGACCCGAGACCACACTCAACCGGAATCGACCAATGGAGCATTCGCGTGAACGAACGATGAGCGCCTGCGTTACTTTTCCGTTCTCTTCTCGACTCATGACGTTGGACCATAACACGCATACGCTCGTTGCAGGTGCATTGCATGGCCCGCAGAGACGTGGTTGCGGAATTTTCGGCGGGATGTATAGCATCTCCTCGCATGATTGGAACACGGCTTCAGGACAAGTACGACGTTCACCGCGTCATTGGGCAAGGGGGCACGGGAACGGTGTACGCGGCTCGGCATGTCGAAACGGGGGTCGACGTGGCGATCAAATGGATGCATGCTCGTCCGTTTGCCGCCGATGATCCGGATTTGCTCCGTTTCATTCAGGAGGCGCGTATCGCGGGCAAACTCGATTCACCGCATGTCGCGCGTGTCCTCGAACTCGAACGCGATCCCGAGTCGGGCGTTCCATTTCAAGTCATGGAACTGCTCGAGGGCGAAGACGCCGGTGCATTGCTCAAACGAGTGGGCCCTTTGCGACCCGATGTGGCGATGCGAATCGCAGCGCAAGCGTGTGCGGGTTTGGCCGCGGCGCATGCGGTGGGCGTCTTGCATCGCGACATCAAACCCGAAAACCTCTATTTGGCCCGAATGAAAGACGGCTCATTGGTGGTCAAACTATTGGATTTCGGCGTGGCGAAAATTCGGCGCACCATGTCCGCGGGTGGCAGCATCGGTTTGACCGCGCCGCAGGTATCGATCACGAAAAGCGGTGAGCTCGTCGGTACGCCGCTGTTCATGGCCCCCGAGCAGCTCGACGGGATGAAAAACGTCGATCGCCAGGGTGACGTTTATTCGATGGGCGTCACCATGTACGCGTTATGCACGGGAGCGCCTCCGCATGCCGAAATTACCTCGTTCATTCAACTGCTTCACGCCGTCGTGAACCTACCTGCGCCGAGTTTGTCCGAAGTCGCGCCTTGGGTTCCGGCGGGCGTCGTCAAGATCATCGAAAAGGCGATGGCCAAGAACAAGGCCGATCGATATCCCGATGCGGCGGCTCTCCTCGATGCGCTTGGACCTTGGGTTCGCGCCGGGACAAACCTCTCTGCGGACATGCTCGTCACCGTCGACAAATCTGCGCCGCCGATGATGCCGGACATCGCGCCATTTTCAGAGCCGGCGTCGACATTGCCCGCTCCGGTCCTCACAAAGCCCGAAGAACCGAAGCGTTTGTCGGGGCCGCTCGCCGCTTTTGGCCTGCTCTTCGTTGTGCTGGTCGTGGTCATCGTTTGGAGCTTCCTCCGATGATTGGGCGGCGAGGTGCAGGCTGGAGCCTGCAGTGATGGCTCGAGCAAACACGGAGTGCTGGCTGGAGCCTGCACCTTGTTGCAATCTGGATCATGAATGGCGCATCAACGGTGGAAATTCGCGTTCAAATGAGGTGACAAGACGACGGCACATCTGTTGCAATTAACGTCCAACGTTCTCAATCCCATTGGAGAATTCACCATGAAACGACCTTTGGCCTTCAATCTGCGTCACGCTACCCTCGCTCTGTCCGTTGCGGCGATTCTTCATGGAGCCGGTTGTGCCGACGAACCTGATTCGTCGGTCATGGATGCCGAAGAAATGCGCATTCGCAGCGCGGAACAATATGGCGGCGGCGGCGGAGATCCCGGCACGCACAATCATTTTCGCCCGAAATGCTTCTGGGATCATTCATTTCAACAAACGGCGCGAGATTTGTCGCGCAATGCGATCACCAACGTGGATGGAAAACTGCAGCAGAGCCCTTACTTGGACTACCTGCTCGACCCGAGCTGCCGACAAGAAGCTTTGGAGATCCTCGTCGGTTGCGCATTGAAACCCGGTCAAACCGTCGTCGACGGAGAAGATGGCGGCAAAATTTACGAAGGCGAGTTGGGATTCGCGCAGGATTGGACCAGCTACTCGTTGACGACGCACGAAAAAGAATGGCTCACCGGCTGTATGCTCGAACGTCTCAATGCCTTCGGCAGGGAGATGAGTATTTACATCTATGCCCCGACCTATGAGTCGGCCGACCAAGACGGGCTGATCCTGTATCCGGTCACCGAATCGCAAGCCTGGGGAAACCTCTTCGATTCGACCGTAGCGCTCAACCCGACGCACGATCCTTATATTCCGGAAAGGCCGCCTTTCGAGGCCTACGTTTGTCAGGAAAGCGGCTTGTACACATGCACGGTCGCGGGCGAAGTGTACACGACGTACCGCATTTGTGACAACAACACGACGAATTGCGGTTTGCAGCTCGTCGGCCCATGTGACTCTTTGTGCCCGCACGGTGCTTCCTCGTTATGCGATACATGGGATAACCGCATGTATTCACGAACGCCGGATGATTCCATGTGCGACGTCCCGAGTCTGTGAGCACCGAGTTCGTCACGGCACGTCGGGCAGCGTTTTCATGACGCCGGCATAATCCTTCTCGAGGCGCGGGTTTTCCCGAAATGCCGCGCCAAACGCCTCCCGCGCCAAACGCACCGCTTCTTTCTGCTCGCCGTCGTGCGTCGTTCGCGCCCGCACGAGCAACAATTCGCCTCGGATTGCAAAAGCTCGCGCGTGATGCGGATGAATCCCCAAAACCTTGTCGATCATGCCGAGCCCTTCGGCAATATCTGCGGAGGGTGATTGCTTGTGTTTGTCAAGCCAAGCAGATTTGCCGGCAAGAATCTCCGCCATGGTTTGGTAAATCCGAGGGTCATCTCGTTCCACGGACAACAGCCGACGAAGCACACCGGATGCCGCGTCGAAATCCTCCGCGTGCACCTCATGATTGCCGGCTTCTTTCATCCGAATGGCGGCCAAGTCCATGCGGGCGGCGAGAATGGGATTTTCAATGATTTCCGCGTCGTCGTTCACCATACCCTTCTGCAATGTTCGCCGGACGGTAGCGAGTTGCGCCGACGTATCGAGCCCATGCCCCGCAGCGTATTCCGCTTCAATGATGTGAAGTTCGGCAACTTCGCGCAAAAGAAAATCCGTCTCGGTGCCCGGCGCCGTAAATGCATGCACCGTTCGCAATCCTTCGGCGACCAAGGGTCGAGGATCCGTGCCCGCCGATGCTGCGTACGTGGCGCGAACTCGCAATGCTTTCGTTTTCCAATAAATGGGCAACCAACCGCTCAGCGATTGACGATCCAACAAGGTAATGGCTTGCGATAAACCGACGAGCGTCGTGTCGGCATTCAATCCGTGATCGATTTCATACAAGAGTCGATATATCTGCGCCCGAATCATTCCGTACACGGGAAACGTGAACGTGGGGTCCACTTCCACCGCGCGCTGAAACTGCTTCGTGGCCTTGTCGAGCTCTTCCCGCGGATCGAGGCCGTGGTGGCGATGGTCTTCGGCCTGAATCAAATACGTTTGTCCAAGTTCATTGTGCGCCCATGTAAAACGCGGGTCGACGTCCAGTACCCGTTCGAAAGCATCAATGGCCGCCGTCGCCGCCAATGGTTTGCCGTGGGATGCCTGCACCATTGTCTCCACATACAACGTCGCCGCTTTCGCATACAGCGCCATGGCGTCTCGAGGCAATACACGTACGGCGTCATTGGCCGCATCAATCGCCGCATTCCGAGCGGATTCGACATTCACCCCGGTATTCGTCGCCACGGAAAAACGATGGTATGCAGCCATGGCCCTCTGCACACGCACCGCGCCATCCCGGCTGCTCGATTCGACCGCCCGCGCGCACGCTCGATCGGCTTCATCCATTTCCGTCGTCAGTTTGCCGATCGCATCCGCGGCATAACCCATTTTTTCCCACAATTCGCATTCCGCGCGATACACATCGGGATCACTCCGCGCGTGATCGGCGGCTCGAGCGTACGTTTTGGCTGCCGGATCGAAATACGATTTCATTTTCTCGTAATCGAACGCCGCATCATGCCGATATTTGCTCCCCATGGCATAAAGAGCATCCGCTTCGAGCTTTTTCGCTTCATACATCCAAGGTGCTTTTTCGAATGCCTCTTTTCCTTTGGCCAGAGCTTCTTCGTTTTTCCCTTCGTACAAAGCAATCAATCCCTCGGCGTATGCGGGCACTTCCATTTTCGCCGCCACCGCCGCGCGCAAATGCAAAAGCGCCGGGTCTCGTAATGCTTTTTCGATTTCTTCGACCTTTTTTTTGCGCTCCGCTTCATTCGTAATGTGCCGCGTTTCCTCGAGCGCCCGACGAAAAAGCTCCCCAAGCGCCCGACCGAGCGCATATTCGAGGTCCGGCGACGAAGCGCCCGCTGCGATTGCTTTTTCGAGATGCGTGCGCGCTCCATCGGGATCCCCCAACGCGAGCGCCCCGCGACCCAATGCATAATGACCCGGCCCCGCACCGATTCCGCCGGATTGAGCCATTCGTTGCTCGATATCGGCCAGCTTCTGCCGCACGACGTCCCGTTCGCGCTCCACGTCATGCAAAGGCATGCTGTACGCATTACGCAAAAATAGCTCCATCTCTTTGACGTCTTCACCCAGCGCTTGGGCCAATCGAGCATCGTCGGCGGCTTGCTTGCGAGCCCGGACAAACACCACCGAAACGATGGTCGACGTCACGACGAGCAACACCAAAAAGGACGTGATCAGCTTATGCTTCTTCGCTTTCTTCCAAGCGACGTACGCAAGGGAAGCTCGCCGAGCCAAAATGGGTTCGCCGTCGAGAAATCGCTGCAAATCATCGGCAAGCGCCCGGGCCGAGTCATAACGACGTAATGGGTCTCGGTCGAGACATTTCATGACGATGGTTTCGAGTTCGGGAGATACGCCTTTTTTTACGCTTCCCAGACTTGGCGCTTCGTCATACGCCACCATCATCAGCAATTTCCACGGATGTTCCGCGACGAACGGCGGTCGTCCCGCGATTGCGTCATAAAGCGTCGCCCCCAGCGAATAAACATCCGAACGCCGATCCATGGCCCGCACGTCGCCTCGCGCCTGCTCCGGCGGCATATACGCGGGTGTTCCAAGCACCGCGCCCGTTCGCGTTTCGCCCTTGTCTTCGACCTCGCGCACCAATCCGAAGTCCATGATGTACGGCTTGTGCGAACCGTCTTCATGCAATTCAATCAGCACATTTCCCGGCTTGATATCGCGATGAATCATGCCGAGCCGATGCGCCTCGTGCACCGCGAGCGATACTTCGCAAATCACCTTCACGCATTGCTCGAGGGTAAAACGATCCGCAATTCGCGAAAGAGGTTCGCCTTCGATGTATTGCATGACGATGTACGGCTCGCCGTCGGCATGCCCGGCATCGTACACACGACAAACGTTTTCATGTTCGATACGCGCTTGCGCCCGCGCTTCCGCCAAAAAACGCCGCCACAGCTCGGAATCGTCACCTTTCAGAACCTTGATCGCCACCGTCCGACCGAGCCGCGGATCGACGGCTCGATAAACCGTCCCCATGCCTCCTTCCCCGACAAACTCGATTTTCTCATACCTCGCCGCCAATTCCTGAGGCACCCCGCGACGTTGCACCGGCGCCGTCGGCAAATGTTCGAGCACCGTCGGATCAAACGCGATATCGCCGGCAGGAGTTACTGGATGCTCGTCGCTCATGTTTGTCGCCAAAGACAGATTCTACCATGACGACCGTGCCGGCGAACTCTCTTGTTGATACAAATCGCATCACCAAGGGGCGTGCCCATATCGCCGGCGGGTCCATACCGTTGAAAACCGTCAACGTATTGGATTTGGATTTCGCGCCGGCGCGTTTTCCTTGTCCAGGTCCACATCGAAACGGGCGCTGACGTCGACAAGCAATTGAGCGACGAGTTGGTACTGTTGCTCGAAGTATTCCGCTGTTGGCGGTTTCATCGTTCTCCCCTGGGACGTGGGATAGCGATATGAAGTTGCGTAACGCTTCAGGTCTTGAACCGCTTTACATCGAGCTTTATACGGATTTGAATCAGGTATTTGCGATACAAAATTATCTAATTCATGACCCAAGCCCACTCTGACATCTTCCGACGCAGCAATCGCGCGAATGATCTTTTCTGCCGCTTGTTCGAGGTGATATGCCGCTCCGCGACTTTTCGGGAGCTGATCGGCGAGAACGCGCGCGTCCGTCAAGTCACCTTTGGCGAGACGTAAACAACTGGCAATGAAATCTGCTTGGCGATTATCCAATTTGTCGCTCATGGATAATGTATCCTTCGCGGGCAACTTCGTATTCGAGTGTATTGGCAACATCGATCGCCGCCCGATACTCGTTCGAACGCATGGAAATCAGATCGGCGCAAATGCCGGAATCGCACAGCGTTCTCCAAGCAATATCCGGATCCAATAAATCGTCATTCGTTGAATCCGGCACCAATACGAGCAAATCCCAATCGCTCCCCGGCCGAGCATTCCCACGCGCCCGACTTCCAAATAACCAAACCTGTTCGGGATGATAAACCTTTTCGATCCGCTCCAATAATTCCGCAATGGGCTCCAATTCACCCCGCCGAGCCGGATCGAAATGCCGCGCATTCAAGCGCTCCGTCTTGTACGCATCGTATATCTCGGGAAAACTCGGCTCGATCATCGATCCGTGACGCCGACAATAAATACGCCCCTCTTCGTCCACGGCAAATGGATGGGACGGGCCATAAGCAATAATTCCAATGTCGCAAACGGGACATCGCGGAGGCGGCGAAAAACTCAGCTCGTCTGCACGCTTGATCGACATGCCCCAATCAATCCACCTTCCGCAACAATGCGCAAGCCACTCCCGTCCGCACATGCTCGTCCTGATCCGCGGCAAGCACCGCCGCCGGACCATGCATGCCCATCGCCACCAGCGATGATCCAGCCGCCTTACGCGCTTGCCCATTCTCCGATTTCGCGTCGTCTTTCAAGAGCGGCACCACGTCCTGCACGCCCGCTCGCGCCAACGTGCCCCGCGCCAAAAGTGCTCGCACACCCGACGTTTTCGCCACGACCATCAGCTTCTTGACGACCTCGGCTCGCTCCTTCGGCTTCGCCCCGTCACCCGATGCCGGATACAGCTCGAGCGATCGTTCGAGCGCCGCCAACGATACATCCGCATCCGGATCGTCCTGAGCCTTCAACACCGCCGCTCGCACGGGCGCCAATTCGAGCAACGCCGCGCGAATCGCAAACACCCGCTCTCGCGTCGAACCGGTCTCGACCGCCTTCGCCAACACACTCGTCGCTTGCTCGCCACTCGCACCAGGCCGACGCACGAGCACCCCGGCCGCCGCAATCTGCGCCGGTCCGGATTCCGTCTCCATCACCCGCACGAGTTTGTCCCGACCTCCCACGCCAAACGCGCGAGGTGACGCCCATGCTCCCAGGATGGTCAAACGTTCGTCCTCGGATGCGTGGACAAACATATCGCCCAACGCATGCACGACCCGCTCACCCCCGATGTTGCCCGCTGCGGAAATCGCCGCCGTTCGCGCCTCGGGATACGGATCGAGCCGCGCCGCTTCCAGAAGGCCCTCGACGTCGGAAGGATCCGTCGCGTCGTACGCCGCTTCGAGCGCTCCAACACGGACCGCTTGATCGCCATCCAAAAACAAACTTCGTCGACGCGCTCCACTGTCCGCACCGATCAAACTTCGCGCATCCACCGCTCGCCACATCGACGATGCGCCCGGCGTCGCCAACGCTGTTTTCGCCGCTTCGCCGAGCCCCTCGTGATCGAGCGCTTGCGCATCGAAACGCATCAACGTCGCCACGGCCGCGACTTCATCGCGCGACGCTCCACGCGCTTCGAGCGCATCGCGCAACGCGACCGCACACGAAGGCAGTTCGCGAAGCTTCTTCACGCCTTCTTCGCCCTTCGCCTGAGCGATCTCTCGCTTCAGGATCGCCTGCGCAATGCCTCGCGCTTCGTCCGCATCGATCTCGGCGCCGTTTGTCGAGGCAATCTTGCGCACGCCGGCAAGATCTCCTTGTTCGGCAGCTCGAAGCGCAGGACCACCGCCACAACCGGCAGTGAACAGGACAAACAGAGCGGTGAGGGCGAAAGTGCAGCGGGGAAGGCGACGAATCATCGGGCGTCCATTCGAGCTACCCGACCTTTTGCCGCCCCGCAAAGGCTTCTCCACGCGTTGCGTATTTGAAGCGTTGTTTTGGGCGAAAGTCCGCATTTGCGTTCGCCGATTCGTTGGAATCACGCCTCTTTCCCTGTGCGGATGTGCATGCGTGTACAAAGCCTGGTGGAACGTCGGCGCCTCGGCTCGTCCGTGACGGCCTTCGCCGCAACGTCCTTCTCGGCTCATGCGTATCGACATCATCGCCAACACGAATGCTCGCGTTTATCGCCGCGATTTCTCGACGCTCGCCGCAGTTCGAAAGGTCGCGACGGGCCGCGCCGATGTGCACGCAACCAACCATGTCGATGAGCTCGATGCGATCTGCGACGTCATCGCAAAACGTGGTTCCGACCTGGTCGTTCTTTCGGGTGGCGACGGTAGTTTCATGGCCGGCGTAACGGCGCTCGTTCGGGCATTCGGCTCGGCTTCTCTCCCTCGCTTGGCGCTTCTTCCCGGCGGAACTGTCGCCACCGTCGCCCGCAATTTCGGCTTGCAAGGCTCTCCTGTCGACCTGCTTCAACGATTGCTTTCACGTCCAACGGATTTCGTCCCCAAGCGCTCGGCAACGCTTCGAGTTCGACAAACCCTTGGAGATCAAACGATCGAACGGATCGGTTTCATCTTCGGCACCGGTCTCGTCGCTCGATTTTTCGACATCTACTACGCCGATGGCGCTCGCGGTTACGGCGGAGCTGCGCGCATCACCGCCCGCATTTTCGTCGATTCGTTCTACGGCGGAGCGTACTCGCGTGTCCTCACGCCCATGCCTTGTTCGATCGAAGCGGACGGTGCTCAGCTCGCCGGCCAAGCATGGTCGCTCGTGTGTGCAGCGGTCGTGCGTGACCTCGGGATCGGCATGAAGGTCAACTACCGCGCGGGTGAATCGCTCGACCGAGTGCATCTCGTGGCGAGTCAGCTGCCGCCGCACAAGCTGGCGCCGCGATGTCCGCGTGTGCTGATGGGCAAGAACATCGGAGGCCCCGGACACGTCGACGATTTGTTTCGTTCGTTCGTCGTTCGCTTCGCGCCGGAAGGCCCGTTTGTCTTGGACGGCGACATGCTTCGCGCATCGGAAGTTCACGTCAGCGCCGGGCCGACGCTCGACTTGATGACGTTACCGACATGAACGATTTCGTTTGACCTCAACGTTTCTTCGAGGGTTTGGCCAGAACGACCGGTGAGCGGGGAGCGATGATCCCTTTGGCCAACGCGTCTCGAGCCATCGCGACGAAATCCGCTTCGGTCAGGATCCCCATGAGGTGATGACGTTCGTCCACGACCGGCAAAGATCCCACCTTCTGCGTCAGCAAGATGTCCGCAGCTTTCACCGCTTCATCATCCGGACCGATCGTCTCCACTTCGTGATGCATCACCTCGTCGACACGAACGTTACGTTTCGCCGCGATGTCTTGTTCAGTGGACGGATCGTTCATCAGAGGGATTGATGCTGCCGCAATGTCGCGATGCGAAAGAATGCCGACGAGCACATCTCCATCGACCACGGGCAAGTGACGCACACGCTCGACGGTCATGAGTTCTTCCGCGAACGCCAAGTTGTCATTGGGTTCGAGCGTCGTTACCGGCGTGGTCATGATCTCGCGCACCTTCACCCGATCCTCCTCAGCGTGCGCGTCATGCACGCAGCGCATAAGAGGTGCACGCACTGCGCCGGCGTTTTGCGCCGATGCATGACGGAATCATGACCGGAGGGTGGAACGCAGCTGAAGGCGATTTGAGACAGTCAAGGTGTGCAATCCGAAGCAGCGCAGACCGTTCGAACACCAACGACCGTCTCGGTCGAAGCACCGAGGGAACGAACCACGACGCAATGGCACAACGTCATTGCTCTCGTCGCGATCCACCTGATCACGGCGGCGACAATCGCGTACGAAGTGACGTGGAAGCTCGTGTTGATCGCGTTTGGCACGTACGTCTTGCGCATGTTCGCGATCACCGGCGTGTACCACCGCTACTTCTCGCATCGTACGTACAAGACGAGCCGCGCGTTTCAGTTGTTCCTCGCGTTTCTCGGGACAACCGCGACACAAAAAGGCCCGCTTTGGTGGGCCGCTGCGCATCGTTTGCACCACAAACATTCCGACACCGAGCGCGACTTGCACAGTCCCGCCCGCCGCGGCTTCTGGTACTCGCACATCGGTTGGTGGCTCGGGCGTGAACACGAACGCACGCACTACGAGATGATCCCGGACTTCGCCGGTTACCCCGAGCTGCGTTGGCTGGACAAACACTACCTCGTCGGTCCTTGGACCTTGGGTATCGTCGGCGGCCTCTTGTTTGGCGTCCAAGGAGGCTTGTGGGCGTACTTCGTCTCGACCTGCTTCCTCTTGCACGCGACGTTCACGATCAACTCGCTCGCGCACGTCTGGGGCAGTCGTCGCTACGCCACGAAAGACACGAGCCGCAACAACTTCTGGCTCGCGCTTTTGACCATGGGTGAAGGCTGGCACAACAACCACCACCACTACATGTCGAGCACCAACCAAGGCTTCTTTTGGTGGGAGATCGACATCACCTACTACATCCTCAAGGTGCTCGAGAAACTGGGTCTCGTCTGGGATTTGCGGAGGCCGCCGGAGCGCATCTTGCGCAAGGACCTGATCGCCGACGTGGGCGAACGTTGCCCGCTCTTGACGGACAAACCCACGGCGACAAACGAACACGAAGACCAGACAAACGCTGCGCCCGTGATCGATGTGGCCTGATTCGGCCCGGACAATCTTCAGTTGATGTTGGGATTCGACGTCGGACTCGTCATCGAACCTTGAGACGACGCCGCAGGCTCGGCCTTGCCTTTGCGCAGATCGCGTTGACGCTCGAGCGCCGCGCGGACGAAACGCACGAAGAGCGGATGCGCCGCATGCGGTCGGCTCTTGAACTCGGGATGGAACTGACAACCCACGAAGTACGGGTGATCCGCGAGCTCGATCATTTCGACGAGGCGCTGATCCGGCGACGTTCCGGAAAGCATGAGGCCCTTCTGGGCCATCCCGTCGCGGTACTTGTTCGACACTTCGTACCGATGACGATGCCGCTCGCTGATCGTCGTGGCTCCGTACGCTTCCGCCGCGATCGACGTCTTTTCGAGCACGCAAGGATACGCGCCGAGACGCATCGTGCCGCCTTTGTCCACGATGGTCTTCTGGTCGAGCATGATGTCGATGACGGGATGCGCCGGGTTGCGATCGAACTCGACCGAGTTTGCCCCGACAAGCCCGCAGATGTGCCGCGCGAATTCGACGACGGCGAGCTGCATGCCGAGACAGATGCCGAAGAACGGAATTTTTTGTTCACGCGCGTAACGAATCGCGTCGATCTTTCCTTCCGTCCCACGATCACCAAATCCACCCGGAACCAAAATCGCATCGAGCCCGGTAAGCGTCTCCGCCGGACCTTTCTTCTCGATCTGCTCCGAATCGATGTACTCGAGGTCCACGCGCACATCGTTGTGCAATCCGCCATGGACCAGAGCTTCGTGCAGCGACTTGTAGGCATCGCGCAAATGCACGTACTTGCCGACGACGCCGATCTTCACCGAACCTCGGGTTGGTCTCTTGAAACGTTCGACGACCCAATGCCACTGCGACAAATCCGGCTGACGCGCCCAAATGTTGAGCTTCTCCGTGACCTTCTCGTCGATGCCTTCGGCGTGCAGCGCGATCGGCAGCTCGTAGATGCAACCCACGTCCACCGCGGAAATGACGCAGTCGACTTCCACGTTCGAGAAGAGCGAGATCTTCTCTTTCATGCCGCGTGAAAGCGGTCTGTCGCAACGACACAGCAAGATGTCCGGTTGAATCCCGATCTCACGCATCTCCTTCACGGAGTGCTGCGTGGGCTTCGTCTTGAGCTCCCCGGCCGTGGGGATGAACGGCACGAGCGTCACGTGAACGCTGATGGCGTTTTGACTGCCACACTCGACCTTGAGCTGACGGATCGCTTCGAGAAACGGCAGCGACTCGATGTCGCCGACGGTTCCACCGATCTCGACGATGGCGATGTCGACGCCTTCGGCCGCCGAGCGAACACGTTGTTTGATCTCGTCGGTCACGTGCGGAATGACCTGCACCGTTGCGCCGAGATACTCACCACGCCGTTCTTTGGAGATGACGGACTCGTACACGCGACCGGTGGTGAAGTTGTTTTGTCGCGTCATGCGCGCGTGGGTGAAACGCTCGTAATGCCCGAGATCGAGGTCTGTCTCGGCACCATCGTCCGTCACGTACACCTCGCCGTGCTGATACGGCGACATCGTGCCCGGATCGACGTTGATGTACGGATCGAGCTTGATGTGCGTGACGCGCAGGCCACGTGCCTCCATCAGCGCACCGATGGATGCGGCGCCAAGCCCTTTGCCGATTGAGGAAACAACTCCACCCGTAACAAAGACGAATTTGGTCCGCTTGCTCATGACCACCGCTCCCGCTGCGTGTGGCGCGCTCTAGGAGCCGCGCTCGTCTCTTGGTGAACCATCGGACGACATCGCGCACTCCGCAGAGAGCGCCCCGCCCGACCTAATTTTGCGCGCAGTCTAGGCATCCGGAGAGCCGAGTCAACGCGGGAGACGTTTGGCGCGTCATCTAAACGTTTGGCCCGACTAATCGCCCAAAAAACAACGTGTTGCGCTAGACTCGCCGCCCCGGTGCCCAGACGATAGCGCCGATGCGAGTCGCCCGCGTTCTTCACCCGTCGTCCGCCAGTCCGCTCATCGCCCTCGAGCGTGATGGAAACCTTTACGACGTCGTCGCGCTCGATCGTCAGTTCGAAACGCCCGCATCGCTCCGCGTTCCTTTCGATTTGTCGGACTTTCACCTGCGCGTCTTCGCGTTGCGTGCAGTTGGTCTCGATAAACTCGACGATCGTTTGCGCGGAGGAGACCGCCCCACCGAAGCTCGTTTGCTCAAGAGCAGCTTGCTGTGGCTGCCCCCGTGCTCGGCCGAACGAGCGATGTACGTGCAAATCGATGCGTTGCCTCGTGCCGGTTGTCCCGACGAACTGCCTTGGTACCACATCGGTAATGCTCGATCTCTGTTTGCTCACCAAGAAACGATCCCGTTTCCCCCGGACGAACCTCATCCCGAAGCGGATGTCGCCATCGCGGCCCTGATCGGCGAAGAGCTGCGTTCAGCCACGGTGCAAGACGTGGAAGAAGCGATCATGGGTTACGCGATCCTCGTTCGATGGATCGCGCCGAAGGCGGAACGTCGATCGTGTCCGTTGCATGGTCGAGCGTTCGCCACGTCGCTCGGTCCGTTTCTCGTGACCAAAGACGAAGCGGGCGCGGTCGATGCGTTGCGAGTGCGTGTGCGCGTGGCCGGAGATAGTCGCGACTTGACGATGACGCGGACGTCGGAGTGGTCGCTGCCCGAAGCGATCGCCTTCATCACGCAGCACGTGCCGCTGATGCCGGGCGATGTCGTCGCGGGAGTACCGATTGCGGGAGCCCGCGAGGCACTGCGTGAACTTGGTTTGTCGTTTGGTACGAACGTCGAAGTAGCGATCGAACGCCTGGGGAAGATCATCTCACGCCCGGTGCGTGGCGCCGAGCCGCCGCGAATTCGGTAAAGACAAACGTTTGTCAGAACCGACCGGCGAACCCAAACCCCACGGTCGTCGGCGTCACGATCGGTACGGGCGCGATGAACGCCGTTTCCGGCGGAGGTGCGGGAGTAACGGCTTGCGTCTTCATGAACAACGCCTGGCCGATGAGCGCCAAACTGCCGATCTGTCCGATGCCGAGCACACCGTAGAGAAACCCGCGACCCACGAGCTCCGGTGAGCAATCCGTCGAGCCGTATTCGACGCACTTGTTCTCAGACAAACCCATCCAGGGACCGGCGAACGGGATGTTCAGCTTCGAAAAACCAGGCTGTTCCGTGGCCACTTCCGAGAGGATCAACCCGGTGCCGTACATGACGGCGAACAACCCGAGGCCCCCGACCACGAGCTTCGGACGCACGGTCGACGGGGGATACCGCGGAGGTTCGGGCACTTCGTCCTGCGCCATGCCGGGCGTGGCAGCGAGTAGCAGCGCGAGCGCGACGAGCGGAGAAAATCGTTTCATCACCAACTACTTCTTCGGAGGCAGTTTGATGGAGTGCTTCCGGACAATCGGTTCACCTTCGAAGGGCAAACAGTATTCGCCGATGAACGAACGCTTGATGCACGTTTCCACGGGCGTACCGGCAAACGGCTCGAGCACTTCGGCGTCGACGGCCTTGCCGATCTTCCCGTCGAACTTGACCTTCACGGAGCCTTCACCGGTCGGCGCGTTGTCGACGACTTGCGAACAATTCGCCGCTTTCTTCTCACCACGGCTCAACGCGATCGCGATCTGCTTCTCTTGATCATCGTTGAGCTTCGTGGGCTCGGCAGCGCCCGTCCATTTCGTCGGCTCGTCCACCGCGGAGGAAGATCCGCTGCTCGTTTCACTGCTGTCCGACGTGGGTTTCGGAGGCGGAGCGTCCCAATTGTTTTCATCACCAACTTGTTTCGGCGCACCGCCGCAAGCACCAATCACAGCGGCGAAGGCCAACGAGAGTGCAAGATTGCGGGCGGTCGAGGAATCGAGAGTCACGATGCATCCTCCCCATGAAGGTCGAATACCTTTGACCCTAGCAAGCAATTGGCCAAGAGCACAAAAGATGCGCAGACCGCGACGAACCCGACCAAGTCGTAGCGGCGGCGGAAGGTGTCGTCAGGCCCGAACGTTGTAGGAACGAATCATGAGGATCCTTCGCCATTCGCCGTTGCCATCGCTCTTCACACACCCTCGAGCACGCCGTCGCGCCCTCATGTCGGCCGCTTTGCTGACACTTTTTTCCATCGCGTCGTCCGCAACATCCGCGCCTGATGTCGCTCCGAGCGCCAGTGCCGTTACGGCACCCACGAGCATCAAACCCGACGCGATCGAAGCCGCCATCGACAAGCTCGAATCCGAAGCAAAGAGCTGGGGTGGCTCGATCGGCGTGGCGATCGTCGAGATCGATTCGGGAAAAACCATCGCGGTTCGTCATGAACACACAGCGAAAAACCCGGCGTCGAACGCGAAAATCTTCACGGCGTTTGCCGCGTTGAAACGGCTCGGCGCCGCGCATCGGTACAAGACGGGCCTCTACGGCAAACTCGACGGCGATCACGTCCCCGAACTCGTCCTGCGCGGCGAAGGCGATCCTTCGCTCGATGCGGGACATCTGTGGACGATGACGCGCGAACTGCTCACGGCCGGCGTCAAACGCGTCGGCGCAGTGCTCGTCGATCAAAGCTACTTCGACGACAAGTTCGTCCCGCCCGCTTTCGAAGAACAACCACACGAATGGGCTCCGTTTCGAGCTCCCGTTTCCGCCGTCGCTCTCGACGAAAACACCTTCACGATGTCGGTTCGTCCGGGCGCAAAAGGCAAAGACGCCGTCATTCGGATCGACCCACCGGGGTTTGTCGATATCGTCGGTTCGGTCCGAACAACCGCCAAGTCCGATCCGGAAAAACTCACGATCGACCTCGTGCCCAAAGGCGAACGCCTCGAAGCGCGCGTGGGCGGGCACGTACCCGAAGGCGCACGCGTGATGCGTGTGCGTAAGCGCGTGGAAGATCCGCGTTTGTCCGCGGGCTACGCATTACGCGCGGTGCTCGAATCCGCGGGGATCAACGTGGACGGTCCGGTAAAACTCGGCGGCGCAAAAGAGAAGCGATTGCTTGCCGCGCATCGATCCGAACCGCTTGGGGCTTTGCTTGGAGCACTCGGCAAAGACAGCGACAATTTCTACGCCGAGATGATCTTCAAGTCGCTCGCGGGCGGGAAAAAAACAGGCCCGGCGAGCGCTGATGCGGCAGCTCGCGACGTCACGGATCTGCTCAAAGAAATCGGAGCGTTTGACGAAGGGGTTGTCATTAAAAACGGCTCGGGTCTCTTCGACGCGAATCGAGTCACGGCCTGGTCGACGTCGCAGCTGCTGCGGGTGGCTTTACGCGACAGTGCGATCTCGGCGGACTTCGTGGCCCAACTGGCGACCGGCGGTGTGGATGGAACCCTGCGTGGACGATTTCGTTCGTGGTCCAACAAAGGCGCCGTTCGAGCCAAAACCGGCACGCTGAACAGCGTCGCGTCGTTGTCCGGCTACGTGCTCGCGCCTCCAGGACAAAGCCCGTTGGCCTTTTCGGTTTTGGTCACGGAGATCCCGGGCAAAGTGAGCGCGGCGCGTCCGCTGATCGACAAGGTTGTCGAAGCCGCAGCGAAGCAGGTGTGGGTGGATCGCTGATCGAGCAAATGTGGCTCGATTCGAGCAGCGTTTGCCCTACGCGTATGCACACGATGTCGGGCGGCATGACATCCGCGTCATGGTGTGCACGTATGTGCGGCTGAAGTGTCGCGGGATCGTGGCGGGGGAGGTTTGGCGCGGCGGGGTTTGGGGCGAAGGACGCCAAAGGCGATCCGAAGCCCCAAATGTTGAACACGGGGTTTGGGGCGCCTCATCTGGGCAATCAGTAATCGCGCATCTGTTTGCGGATTTTGACGAGCGCTTGCTCTTGCAGCTGGCGAATGCGCTCACGCGACAGGTTGTACTTGTCGCCGATTTCCTTCAGCGTGAGTTCGTCCTCGTCGTCCAGGCCAAACCGCCACCGAATGATGCGCGATTCGATGGGCGTGAGCGTCGTCAGGAGACGTTGCACTTCATCGTTCCACTTGCTGTTGGCCAAGTGATCGAACGGCGAGAGCGCGTTTTCCTCCTGCAAAAAGTCGATGAACTTGCGTCCATCTTCATCACCGACGGGCCGATCGAGCGAAAACGGCGTTTCAGCGTAGAAATCCTTGACCTTGTCGAGTTTTTCTCGCGGAACCCCGGTCTCTTTTTCGAGCTCTTCGATCGTCGGCTCATGCCCCGTACGCGCGATGATCGCTTGCGTGGCCCGAGCGACTCGGTTGTACGTGTCGAGCATGTGGACGGGAATGCGGACCGCGCGGCCTTTGTCGGCCAAAGCGCGGCTGATTGCATGCCGAATCCACCACGACGCGTACGTCGAGAAGCGGTAGCCACGGTTGTGATCGAATCGCTCGACGGCCTTCATGAGACCGATGTTTCCTTCCTGAATCAGGTCGATCAGCGGCAAACGACCACGGTTGTAACGACGCGCAATCGAAACGACGAGCCGCAGGTTTGCCTTAACGAACCTGTTTTTCGCGTTGTGCTGCGCTTGGAACGTCCGATCGACGCGGTCCAAATAACGGCGATACGCGTTGGACATGGGCAACGTCGGACGAACCGGCCGCAACATGCCTTCTTCATCATCACCGATCGTGTCTTCGTCGAAATCCGGTTCCCGGACGAGGTCGCGCGCGATGCTGCCTGCGCGAGCCATCCAGAGCCGATCGGAATCGGGCAAACGGATGACCGCGGCAAGTTCCGACGCAAGCTGGCTCCACTGTTTGTCCTGTTCCGGAGCGAGCTTGAACTTTTGCTTCTTCGCAAGGCGCACGATCTTTTGCAGCTCTTGCACTTGAGGTGCCTTGACCTCTTCTTCGCCGGCTTTGGCCACGTCTTCGGCCAACGCTTCCAAGACAAACTCGGCCGCGGGCAAATACGACAGAAGCGCGACCCAGTGATCGATCTCGGTTCGTTCGACCAAACGGGCCGTGTCGAGCTCTTCATCCGGACCCATGACCGGATGCAGCGCCATGTCCCGGAAATACCGGGCGAGCATGGAATCTCCGCCGCCTTCTTCGATGTCCTTCAGTTCGCGCTCGTTCGTTTGTCGGGGCGTATCCGGACGATTGAGCGGGCTGAATTCGAGATCGATGAATTCCGCGGCCGTCGGTTCGGGTTCGAGATCCGTTGCGCGCGGCGGGCGCAATGCCGGTTCGTCGATCCCTTCATCATCGAGCACGCCGAGGTCCATATCGGTGGCTCCGATCGGCTCTTTCTGGTGCGTCGAAGGTTTGGCAGTCGCAACTGCGTTTTGGTTTTCCTGCACGACGCCAGGTTTTTCCTGAACGTCCTGCTCCTTCTCCTTCGCGCGACGCTCGTTACCCGCGCCCGAACGACGTGCGGGCGGAGGAACAGCAGCGGAACGAAGGCGAGATTGCACCGGACCCGGGCGCGACGCTTTGGGGGCACCAACGCGGGCCTTGGTCTTGGTTGTGGGGCGCTTTTCCGTGCGGCGGGCGGTCGACGTGCTCATCGTGCTCTTCGTTGCGTTGGAGGTTTTTTCATTCATGTCTTCGAGGTCGCCCTTGCGAGATTGCAAATTCTCGCGAGAGTTGAGCAAAAGCCGTTTCGAACTCGTCGTCGGGGATTCGGTGCTCGCCATAGTTGCCTCGGAAGCACCGCCCCGTGGATCGCACAACGGGGCAGAGTGCTCGTTGATTCCAACCGAATTGCCTCGACGTGAACTTTCTTTGCGAAACGGACCGTTCACAGATGCAATGCGTGAGGCAAGATCGGTCGGGTTTGCAGACTTTCCTGCAAATTTGGTGCCGCTGGACTCGTAGCGACGGGTATTTCGGGCCGACGAGTGTTGAGTCGTACTCGTCGAAGTGCTGCGGGACGGTACAGCCAAGACGCTGCGCAAACGTTTTCCGCCCGCGCGTTTCGCGTCGGCAGGTCGACGTTTGCTCGTTCGATCGCCTTTTTTCATAGCTTTCACGCCTCCGAAGTGGGCGCCGTGAAACGCCCTGCATGACCCACAATGTCTTCGACGAACAACACGTGATTCTGTGACCTGCCAGGTTCACTTCATCGGCAAGTCTTGTTCGAATGATTTGTAACGATTGGCGCTTTCGCGTGCAGTGCCTCGGCGCGCTTCGCGCAACTTGCGGTTTCGAGGGCAGATCTCGAAACCCACGAGACACCAGATGTTCCTATTTTTTGGGTCTCGATCGACGTCGGGGAGGGCGGTCTAAAACCCCCGGGAAATGCCTGATGCACTTACGGTAAAACCCGAACGTCGCTTTCGTGCAGAAACGCATGTCGGCGTCGAAGGCTTTCACTTCTGCTTCGACGCGTCAGACGCTTCTTCGATCCATCAGCGCCAACGTCTCTCGGGCTATAAGGACGCACGAGACGATGTGCAAGGGGCGCACATCATTCCATCCACTTTTGGGGTATTCAGAACTGCGACAAGAACCGTGGATCGCTCTCGAACAAATGCCGGATGTTCGGAATTCCATACCGCAACATCGCCAGCCGTTCGAGTCCCAGGCCAAACGCAAATCCTGTGTATTCCTCGGGATCCAAGCCGCAATTGCGGAAAACGTCCGGATGAATCATTCCGCAGCCCAGCACTTCGAGCCAGCCCGTGTGCTTACACACGCGACAGCCCGCATGCGTACCGTCCGGGCGTGCACAAAACACACACCCGCAGTCGACTTCCGCACCCGGTTCGACAAACGGGAAATAACTCGGTCGAAACCGAACCGGAATCCCGGAACCGTAAAGTCGTTCGATGAAGGCCGTGATGACACCCTTCAGCTCGGCGAAACTGACGTGTTTGTCCACCAAGAACCCATCGATCTGATGAAACATCGGCGAATGGGTCACGTCATCGTCGCGCCGATACACCGCACCCGTCATCACCACGGCCAACGGCGGCTTGCGCAACGCAAATTCCCGCGGTTGCACGGTCGTGGTGTGGGTTCGTAACAACAAACCAGGCCCGAGCCAAAAGCTGTCCTGCATGTCCGTCGCCGGATGATCGGGCGGAAATGCGAGCTTGCCGAAGTTGTTTTCCTCGAGCTCGATTTCGGGTCCTGCTTCCGCGACAAACCCGAGGTCCCGGAAGATCGCCAAAAGTTCATCCCGCACTTGGGCAATGGGATGAAAGTGGCCCCGACCAACCTCGGTGCGTCCAGGCAAACTCAGGTCCAAAGGCAAACCGCGAAGCTCGGCTTCACGCGCTGCTCTGGCAATCGCGCGCAGGCGAGCTTCGAATGCCGCTTCGACTTCATTCTTGAAGGCGTTGACGCGACTTCCGGCGGCTGTCTTCTTGTCCGCCGGAACGTGACGCATGAGCGCCAAGATCGCCGTGAGGTCACCCTTTTTGCCGAGCACGCGCGCGTACTCGTTGCGAAGGGCCTGCTCATTCGAAGCCGCCGCAAAAGCATCGCGATACTTGGTACCGAGTGCTTCGAGGCCCTCTTCAATCGCTGTGACGGGATCTTTGTCGCTCACGCGTACGCCTCAGCCGGTCGAATCAGCCGCTCGTGGCGAGCTTGACGACGGCGCTGAACGAATTCGGATCGTTGATCGCGAGGTCCGAGAGGATCTTGCGATCGAGGGAGATGTTCGCCTTCTTGAGGGCGTTGATCAAACGCGAGTACGTCGTGCCGTTTGTCCGGGCAGCGGCGTTGATACGCGCGATCCAAAGCTTGCGGAAGTCCCGCTTCTTCAAGCGGCGGCTGATGTAGCCGTATTCCCAAGCGTGACGGAGAACCTCGACCGCTTGGCGAAAGCGGTTCTTCCTGCCGAGGAAAAACCCCTCGGTCTGGTTCAAAACGCGGTTACGACGGCGACGGGCCTTAAACCCACGCTTTACACGCGGCATATCGCTTTACCTCTTCCTTGCTCGTGGAGCTTCCAGCGGCTCAGCGATACGGCAGAAGGAGCTTCACGCGTCCTTCCATCGTGCTGTCAACCATGTCGTTCTTGCGGAGACGACGGCAGCGCTTCCTGCTCTTCTCCTGCATGCAGTGGTTCAAGCCGCCTTTGCTACGGCGGATCTTGCCCGAACCGGTTACCCGGAAGCGCTTTGCAGCGGCCCGGTTTGTCTTCATTTTGGGCATGGCTTGCCTTCTCGCTCTACGAGTGGGCTCACGCTCACCAAGGCCTTGGCTCGACCGTCGAGACAATGTTCGAACCCGGGAGATGCGTGGGGGCGCGTTTATGGCGGAGACCCCCATCGGTTGTCAAGGCCAAGGCGACGAATTCCAGATCCAGCTTCATTATTTGACCTCGGCGCTTCCCCAAACCCCAGGTGCTAGGCTCGCCGCCTCATGTTGGTCCGAGCCACGTTCGAAGAGCCGGGAACCGATGGTTCACCCGTCCGAACAACCGTCAACTTTCACGCGGGACACTCGCTGCTGGAAGTTGCACGATCGAAAGGTATCGCGATCAACGCGCCTTGTGGAGGTCGCGGAACCTGCGGAAAATGCCTCGTTCGGGTGCTTTCCGGAAACGCTCCACCGACGCCCGAAGACCGTTCGATCCTGAGCGAAGGCATGCTGCGCGAAGGGCTGCGTTTGTCCTGTCGCATTCGGCCCCGAACGCCCCTCACCGTCGAAGTCCAAACACGCTTTGATTTACGGGCTGCGCCTTTGGTTACGCGGCTCGGACAAACTCCGCTGCCAAACCGAGTGTTCGCCGCGGTCGATCTTGGTTCCACCAGCGTTCAGCTGCGGACGATCGATCCCGCGACCGGCGACATCCTCGGCGAAGCGTCCGTGCTCAATCGCCAAGTTCGTCGCGGTCATGACGTGATGACGCGCCTGACGTACGCGCTCGAAGGCGAAGCGGCTCGAGACGAACTCACGCAGGACGCTCAAGAAACCCTGCGTTTGCTCGAAGAAGCCGCTCGCGGGCGCCTGCTGCCGAAAGACGGGGAAATCACGCACTGGTTCGTCGCGGCAAACTCGGCCATGACCGCGCTTCTCTGGGGGACCGACATCAAGTGCTTGGCGGAGGCCCCCTATTCTCCACCGTTTGTCGAGGAACGAACTGGTTCGTCCCAAGCGTGGGGTTTGTCGGGCGAGACCATCACGACGTTTCCGCTGCTCGGGTCGTTCGTTGGAGGTGACACGGCGGCGGCGATCCTGGCGACGGATCTCGACAAGCCCGGTCCACCGCGCATGCTCATCGACATCGGGACAAACACGGAGATTGTCCTGGCACACCAAGGAACGCTTTACGCCGCTTCCACGCCCGCCGGACCGGCGTTCGAAGGTGGAAATATTTCCATCGGCATGCGCGCGGAAGCGGGCGCGATCGTGCGAATCGACGTGCGCGAAGATGGTTCGATTCGACCAACCACGATCGGCACGGGCAAACCCAAAGGCATCTGCGGCACGGGCCTGTTGGAAGTTTTGGGAGAACTCGTTCGCGCTGGAATCGTCGCCAAAGACGGCGAAATCGCTTCGGGCGCGGATCGCATCACGCTCGCGCGAGGGGTGGACTTGCTGCAAATGGACATTCGCGAACTGCAACTCGCCAAAGGGGCTCTTCGCGCAGCCACGAAACTGCTGTGCCGCGTCGCGAACGTTCGTGACGCCGATCTCGCTCGCGTGCTTCTGGCCGGCGCGTTTGGCGCCAACTTGCATCATGACGTCGCCATTCGTCTCGGCATGCTTCCCGCCGTGGATCCATCGGCTGTGGTCGCCGTGGGCAACGCGGCGCTCGATGGGGCAACGCTGTTTGCCCGCGATCCGGAGGCGACCCGAGTTCGTCTTGCCGATATCCGCCGGAAGCTCCAGCACGTGGAGCTGGCCATGCGGGACGACTTCCAAGATGTGTTCGTCTCCAGCTTGAATTTCTAGAACGGATCGACCTTTTGCATCGAAGGTGCTAACCCGCCCGCCCGATGCCGCGACGCGACGATCTAAAGAAGATTCTGCTCATCGGCTCGGGCCCGATCATCATCGGGCAAGCATGCGAGTTCGATTACTCGGGAGCGCAAGGCGCAAAAGCTCTCGCTGCCGAAGGTTACGAGGTGATCCTCGTCAACTCGAACCCTGCGACGATCATGACGGATCCGGAGCTTGCGTACCGGACCTACGTCGAGCCGCTCGATGTGCCGACCCTCGCGGCGATCATCGAACGCGATCGTCCCGACGCGGTCCTTCCAACGCTTGGAGGTCAAACGGCTTTGAACCTCGCGTTGGCGCTTCACGATGAAGGGGTGCTCGATCGATTCGGTGTCGAGCTCATCGGCGCAAAACCCGCCGCCATCCGCAAAGCTGAAGATCGACAACTCTTCAAAGAAGCCATGGCTCGCGTGGGTTTGTCGTGTCCACGATCGGGGCATGTGAAGTCCGTCGAAGAAGCCCGCGCTCTCGCCGAAACATCCGGTCCCTGGGGCGAGCCGCTCGGATATCCCATCATCGTTCGCCCCAGTTTCACGCTCGGAGGAACGGGTGGAGGCATCGCGTTTCGCCCGGACGAACTCGAGGCAAAAGTCAGCTGGGCCATCGAGCAATCGCCGACCCATGAGACGCTCATCGAAGAAAGTGTTTTGGGTTGGAAGGAATTCGAGCTCGAAGTCATTCGCGATCGCGCCGATAACTTCATCGTCGTCTGCACCATCGAGAACATCGATCCGATGGGTGTGCACACGGGGGACTCGATCACGTGTGCTCCGGCGATGACGTTGACGGATCGCGAGTACCAGCGTTTGCGTGACGCAGCGCGCGCCGTGATGACGGAGATCGGCGTCGAAACGGGCGGATCGAATGTGCAGTTCGCCGTCAATCCGGCCGACGGACGAGTCTTCGTCATCGAGATGAATCCGCGAGTGTCGCGGTCGAGTGCCTTGGCATCGAAAGCAACGGGGTACCCCATCGCGAAAATCGCCACGAAGCTGGCCATTGGGTATCGCCTGGACGAACTCACGAACGACATCACGGGTACGAGTGCCGCGTTCGAACCGACCATCGATTACGTCGTGGTGAAGTGGCCTCGTTTCGCGTTCGAAAAGTTCCCCGGAGCGGATCGACGTTTGGGGCCGCAAATGAAGAGCGTCGGCGAAGCGATGTCGATCGGACGAACCTTCGCGGAAGCTCTGCAAAAAGCAGCGCGTTCGCTGGAAATCGGACGTGATGGTGTCGATTCGTTGCTACACAAAGTGGACTACCGGCAGCTTGGCGGTGACCCGAACTCGACGCGCGATTTGTTGATGGATGCACCGCGTGAGCCTTCGCAGCCCGTGACGTTGCCTCCTGCAAGCACCAACGAGCTGGTGGATGCGCTGCGCCGAATCGTTGGTGTACCAACGGCTGAACGTCTCTTTCACGTCGCCGATGCGGTTCGTCTCGGCATACCGCTCGACGAAATCCACGCGCTCACGAAGATCGATCCGTGGTTCCTCGAGCAGCTCGATCGCCTCGTGAAACTCGAGCGGCGTATCGAACGAGGTCCGCTCGACGTGAGTCTGCTTCGCGAAAGCAAACGTCACGGTTTTTCAGACAAGACGATCGCGCGTTTGTCGGGAAAGACGGCGGACGAGGTTCGCTCGTTGCGTTTGTCTCAAGGAACGCGAGCGGTGTTCGGTCGCGTCGACACGTGCGCGGCGGAGTTCGTGGCGAAGACGCCGTACCTTTATTCGACGTACGAGCAGGAGAGCGAAGCGGCCACGAC
>CAYSYX010000082.1:0-26451 GCA_964435055.1 uncultured Polyangium sp.
GGGCTCCGCGCCCCGGGACCCGCGCCAGGACCCGTCCTGGACCTTGCATTGATTTTTCCGAAGGAAAAATCAAACAGGGTAATGGTTCATGGACTTGGTAGTCCGCGTAAAACCCGTTCGTGCCATAAGAGCATTTCGGCTCCCCCGGGACCTCGATTCCAAGCGTAGTCGTGGGGACCGGGCGTGATCACCAAGTCGTGGGGGATTTTTTCGGCCTCGAATGCCTTGGACAGCGCTTGAACGGCAGCGAGGAAGGGATCCTTTTCACTCGATACGAGGCGAATGGAGAGTTTTTTGTCGAGCGTCGCGCGCTTGGCCATCAATGCAAACATTTCGGCTTCTTCGATTTTGATGGCCGGTTGTAATGCGCCGACCGCGCCAAAAATATCCGCATGCATCAGCCCCACGAGCAACGCCAATCGCCCGCCCATGCTGACTCCGTCGATGCCGGTCGATTCACGATTTGTCAGGCACTTGCTTTCCGTTTGCGCCCGCGGAAGCAAGGATTCACGTACGAATCGAGCAAATGGGGCCGCTCCTTTCACCGAACGATCCTTTAGATCCGGCGTATACGGACACGCCACGACAAGCCCGGCATAAGGATTTTTCTTTAATGATTCATTGAGTTTGCCCAGACGATCGTCGAGAACCATATCCGCCAAATCGCCGCGCGTGAGGGCGCCTGTACGTAACTGGGCATCGAGATTGTCCAGGCCATAATCGTCACGCCAAGCTTTCGCGCCCACTTCGAGACCTCGACCCGATTCCCCTCGCCCATGCAAAGCCACGAGCAATGGCAAAGGCGCGGACGCCGGCGGTACGAGCACGAGCGCGCGTTGTTCATCCGGCGGAGGAAACGATAAATCACGCCAAGGCCCGTCCGCGGGCGCAACGGGAGACGACTTGTGACAAGCCGCGAGAGAGCACCCAACGAGGCCCGCAATAAAAGAGCGCCGTGGAAAAGTGGTTTTTGTGGAATGCAATGTGGGCGCATGGTGACAGAGTTTCAACGTAAAGCCAACTTCGAAGGTATTGCGGTTGCGCGAACCATTCATTGCAGACATATTGAAATGGGCTTGCTTGGAGGGATGTATGCAACATGCAAAACAATTCGGGATACGCTTGGCCACGATTCTTTTCGCCACGGGACTCGTCGGCGCCGCATCAGTCATCGGTTGCGGAACGTCGGTGGAAATCGGCGGCGGGGGGAGCGGTAATTCTGGGAATAGCGGGGGCGGCGGGAACGGTGGGAGCGCCTCGAGCAGCGGAAATGGCTCCACGTCCGGCGCGCCGATGTGTTCATTCGGCGGAGTGCCGCAACGTCAATGCTTCACGCTCGACCAAATCGAAAATCAAATCAACAATCCATTCCCCGGGGGACCTATCGACTTGGACGGTGGAACGGATGCCGCGCCCGATGGCGGCGGTGTGATGCTCACCGAATGTCCCGAACCGTCGATCGTACGTGACGGCTGCTGCAATCAGGGGGTCTCGGGGCCCGAGATCGAAGGCGAATTGTGCTGCTATTATTTCTGCACCGGAGCGTGTTGCGGACGCGCGTTCACCATTGAAGGACAAGCGCGCGTTGCCGAAACGATGAGCCGCGAAGATTGGTGCGGGAATGATTCGACCACGCCAAACGATGTGGACGACGTGACGCGACTGGCGCTTGCGGAGGCTTGGCGAAGGGATGCGCAGATGGAACACGCATCGATTGCGTCATTCGCTCGATTTACGTTGGAACTGTTGGCCTTGGGCACGCCGGCGGACTTGATTTCCGCGTCGCAATCAGCTTCGCTCGATGAAGTTCAGCACGCGCGGCTTTGTTTTGCTTTGGCGTCGCGTTTTTCAGGACGCGCCATTGGCCCCGGACCCCTGGACATGACCCACGCATTGCGTGAAAGTTCCTTGGCGGAATGTGCCGGTTGGACGGTCATCGAAGGTTGCATTGGCGAAACCATTGCGGCGCTGACAGCTCGCGCGCAGCTCGATGTAGCGGAAGACAACGAGGCGCGCCGCGCATTATTGCAAATTGCCGAGGATGAAGAGCGCCATGCGGCATTGGCCTGGCGATTCGTGGCCTGGGCTTTGTCGACAGGCGGGGTTTCCGTACGCGCGTCCGTGCAACAGGCATTCGCGGAGGGAATGCAGCAAGTCAGGGCGCATCGAAACGCCGAAATGCCTGGCATCGACGAATCCTTGTGGCATCGCTTCGGTCGCCTGACGGGAAGCGAAATGGATAAGGTTGCCGAACAGGCCTTGAACGAAGCGATATTGCCGAATGTGGCGATCCTGTTGGCTACGCCGGCGAATCAAACTGCAATGTCGTCGAATACGTCCGTGTACACCTGATCCACGTCGAATTCGCATTCCAGCGTCGGCAAGACAATCCTTTGCCCAGCTTCGTAATTCACACAGGTCCACGTTCCGTCCAATTGTCGCGTGAATACTTCGACAAACGGTTTGTCTTGTGACGCCAGCACGTAATGCGCAAGCGACGGAATCGTTTTGTATTGCGTGAACTTGTCGCCGCGATCGTATTCTTCCGTCGCCGGAGACAAGACTTCCACGATCGCGCGTGGGTTGAGGAGGATATCTCGTTTGTCTCCTTGAAATTCGCGTAGTCCACAAACAACAGATGCGTCGGAATAGACATGGCGCCGGGCGATTGGAATGTGAATGCGCATGTCCGACGTGTAGACACGACATCGCCGACCGTGGAAAACGTTGCCAAGGACGCGAATCATGCCCGCCGCCACCGCACTGTGCGCCTCACTGCCCCCCGCCATCGCGAAGATCTCGCCGTCCGCATATTCGTGACGCTCGTCCGACGCTCGCTCGAACGCCAGATATTCGTCTTCCGTCATGCGAATGCGTTGCGCTGCTTGACCCACAAAAAACATGATTGCACCGACCGTAACACTTGTCCAACAAAAAGTTGGCATTTTTCACGCATCCATAAGACAAACCGTTCGTCCAAATGGATCATTGCGGCGACGACGGCAGCGGCAAATGCATCAGGATCACGTCGCGGCCATTGGGCGTTTTTACGTTTTCAATCCGCGGCTCTTTCACTTCGGTGCCAAAATCACCAGCCAATACCAGCGCCCCGAGCATTGCATGCTGCTCGGCGAGATCCGCTTCGAGCTGCGCAAGCGACGGCGCGAAAGTGGAAAACGACGCCGGCGCGACTTTAATGACGACTTTTCTGATCGCCGAATCGTCGGAAACACCCATATTCAAATCAACCGTACTCGAAGCTCCACGCCGAACGACGAGTTTCGCCCATCCGGGCTGAATCAATCGTTGAACCATTTCCAGAAAAACCACGCGACGTTCGTGATCGTTCAAAGGCAAAGGGCTCGTCATGAGCAGGGTACGAGTTTTCGTCGCCGCCGCCATCAATGCTTTCCCGAGCGACGCGGAATCGACGACGACGAATCGCGGGGCGTCGTCGGCATTGGCAAAGGCTTCCTCGACGACGGCTTTACCGACAGCTTTTTCCAGTTTTTTGGCTTGTTCGGGTTTGGCCCACAAGGCCGAATCGTCGTTGGCGACGGCGGCTTTACGCGCAATTCGTTGCTCGACATCGGGCGACAAATTCCTGGCCAACGAATGATGCCAGCCCAATTCTTCGGCCATTTGTCGCTTCATATTCGGCGACATCGATTGCACGACTTCCATCGCGGCCTGTTCCCGCGCCCGACGAATCGTACCCGATAAGATACGTTTTTCCGGGACCTCGAACGTATGCGCGTATCCGTCCGCGACATCGTCCGGAAAAACGGTCGTATCGAGCACCCACGGATCCGCACCTTTGCCATATTGGTACGGATACAGCTTTACCGTTCGAGCACACGGGCGAATTTCACCCAAATAACAACCGTTCGGCCATAAACTCGATTGATACGCCGCTTTGCCGGCAACTTCGATATACCCGCCACGTTGCGACTTGACGACCTTGGTTTTGTTTTTGTGCAAATGCCCGCGCAACACGAGATCGAACGTGCGTTCCATGCGGTCTTCAATGGTATCGCGTTCCTGTTCGTCCAAGTATTCCTGCGGATGATGCATCAGCGCAATACGAAATGTTGCTTTTTCCTCCGCCAATCGATCGCCCGCTTCGGCGATATTCGCTTCACCGAGCCAAAGTTTTCCCATATCGCCATCGTCATGCGCGAACCACGAGGAATTAAAGGACGCGACCGCAATCCGAGCGTCATGCCAATCGATCATTTCCACGGCATCTTTGCCGACGCCCAATCCAAGTTTGCGTAATTCTCCCAAAAGTGGCGCGAGCGATTTTCGGTACGCATCGAATTTCCGCGCATGTGCATCTCGCGCGTCCGGTTCCAGGAAAAACGCATCCGCCGTCGGCGTATCCGGCAACGTTCGCAAAAGCCATTTACCCACGCGACGATCGACATCGTGATTGCCGGGAACGACAAACATCCTTTCCGCAGCCACACCGGTCACTTCCAGCAGTTTTTGCAAGAATTCCACAACGAGCGCGTATTCGGCGGAACTGCCGGAAAAGGCCAAATCGCCGGTAATGAAAATGGCGTCGAGCGGAAAACGTTTCCGTTCGCTTTCCAGAAATTCAATGAGCCCGCGGAGGACTTTGTCTTGGTCGTAACGCTGAATTCGATTTGGTTTCAAATGAAAATCGGACAGATGTAAAAATCGCAATGGTTTTTCATTCTGAACATGCCTCTGCGACGACGTGGGCATTGCGCCGAGACTACGCGCCAAGGCCAAAAATTCGGTGGATTCGGGCAATTCGTACACCGTCGCGGCCCACGTCAAAAAGTCCGGCGCCCGCTTGCGCAACATGTCCTCGGTATCCCGAGAAACGAGAAGCAATACCGGGCCCGCCAGTTTGCGCAGCCATTCGCGCTCCGTATTGACGATCGTTGAAAACGCCGACGCCCCGAAAACACTCGTCGGAATGGACGCCATGACATACACGTCGCCCGATTGCTTGTTTGTCGCGTCCACCCAGGCTGATGGCCCGAATTCATGCTCGATCCGACCCATGTCCACGACTTGCAATGACGACGCCAGCAGAATATTGACCAAAATGCGCCGATTCTCCTCCACCGACGCTTCCGTCGGTGAAATGAAAATCATGAGGGTCGCATGGCCCCGCTGGAACATCAGACGGGCTTTGAGGTCTTCGAGACTTTGTTCGAGATTCATGCGCCGCGCCGCTCCAAGCTTTCCAGCAATTGTTCCACCGGATTGGGCAGACTGTACCACGTCTCGCCATTACGATATTCCATCACCCAAAGACCATACAGGAGCAATCGAGTGATTTCTCCCGGTCCTTCCAATTGATATTCTTTGCGCACTTTCTCGAGAACAGGTCGAAATTCGGGACTCAGCGCACGACGATAGGATTCACGCCGATCGGCAATGGCCGCGGCGACGTGTTCTTCGTCCAAGAAATGAGCCTCCCGCACATGCGCTTTGATCACGCTCGCCTGCAAAAGGCGCGCAAGTTCCCGCATATTTCCGCCCGAACCCACAATGGCTCGCTGAATGCCGGCCCGCGAAATAATATCCGGATCAATGGGATCTATGCGCGCTCGAATCACGCGCTCGAGGACGTCGAGACCTTTTTCCGATAATTGGCGGCGACGATTTTTGGCATCGAAATCATACAAACGAACGGCGGCGAGCACCGCACTGTCGGCATTGTTGAAATGCTCGCTCAACAAATTGAATGCCGGTTCGTACACCAATGAAATCGGAATCGTGAGAACCGTAGATCCAGGCGTATTTTCAAATGGAATTTGCGAATCATCCGAAAGGAATTTACGACGCGCATGATCGGGCTGAAGTTTGTCCACTCCGTCGACAATCACAATCGGACGATGCGCATCGATTTCAGCAAGCATCGCGCGCAGCAAACCCAGCGGGTCTTGCCCGGTCCTCTTCACCTGATCTCGTACTTCGTCCCGCAAGTCCTTGCCCAACCGAGCCGTCTCCAAAACTTGCTTCATTGCCGCCCCGACGGCAGCCAAGTTTCCGCCAACTCCACCTCGCAAATCCAAGCGTTCGAGCCACCCCCGAACAGGCTCCGCAAAATTCGGAGAAACCGGCAGCGAGCACTTGCGCACTTCCTCAATCAGCGAATAAATCACCGCCAAATGCAGCTCGATCCACGAAAGGTCATGCACGGACACGAGATTCTCGAGATCCGCGAACACCACGAATCGCCCCTGGCGACGTAAATGCTGCACGACATGCAAAAGAAGCGTGGTTTTTCCACAACCCGGCTGCCCCGCCACGAGCCACTTCACGTGATCGTTCAATTCCAGCGCCTGAACCAGACTCTTCCGGTAATCCTCGTGCGCCTCCGCCACGTACGATCCGCCCGGCCCGTTCTCCACATCCGCATACGGCCGATAAATCGGGTCGAAAACCTGCGTCAACTTGCGAAACTTCACCACCGTTTCGGACATGATCATGGCGCGCCGAGCCCGATCCTAATGCGCCACACCCCAAAACGCAAGCCCGAACCCAAATGAAAACAGGGCGTCAGGGTTCGTCCTAAAAGAACGATTCCCGACGCCCTATTCTATTCGGACGAACCTATTTGTTCACATGCCCAACCACGGGCCGGGATCCTCGGGATTCGAACCTCGCCGAATCTCGAAATACACGGTGTCGTCCTTCCCGTTCGCGCCAGACGTCCCAATCCTGACGCCCGCTCCCACCGAATCTCCGACCCGCGCGTCCGTGCCACCCAAATTTGCGTATACGCTGTAATAACGATCACCGTGATCGACAATGACCGTTAAGCCGTACGCATCATAACGATCGGCGAAGACAACGTGGCCCGGGGCGACGCTTCGAACCGCCGCCGACATCGGCGTGACGAATTCGATGCCTTTGACTCCGTGTTTCTCCGACTTGCGCGCTTCCGCTCGGCCGGCCACCGGGAAATGTAGGCGACCTTTCTGCTTTGCAAAGTCGAGCTTCGTATCGCCGTCACGCGGACCGGTTTCGGCACCGTAGATCGCCACGTAATCCGGCCGCGCCGAAGTCTCGAACGCTCGCGCAAACGCTGCTCGACGCTCTTCTTCCGCATCGAGCGCTCGTTTGGCCCGGATCATCGCTTCCCGTTGCACATCGAGCGGCGCTCGTTCCGCCGCCAATCGTTCGAGGCGCGTGCGGATC
Organism: uncultured Polyangium sp.; assembly: GCA_964435055.1. Lineage (GTDB taxonomy): Bacteria > Myxococcota_A > Polyangia > Polyangiales > Polyangiaceae > Polyangium. Next base: position 7,186 of record CAYSYX010000082.1, read on the forward strand.
GTTTCTTTGCGTTTGATGAGGTCCGCCTCGAGCGCGACGTCTCGTTCGAGTGCTCGGCGGACTCGTTCCACTTTCGCCGCGTGATCCACCAGCGCATCGAAGCCTTCGCCCACGGGCAGAAGCCCCGCGTGCACGTGCCGGTAATACGCTCGTCCGCGCGCGAGCATGCGTTTGCGCACGGTCTCGAGGCGCGGATCGATCGACGCAAGTTCCGTTTCCAGCGCCTTCTGCTCGTCGTCGATCCGCATGAGAATGCGCTCGAAATCCGACACGGAACCGCTCACGCGCAAAGGCGGAGCATCGGTCGGCGTACTACCGCTCGCAGCGCTCGAACCGAGAGCCAAGAGGAGTGTCAGGACAAACGAGGTTTGGCGCTTCATTTCAGCCCGCTCCCATGCGACGCAAGCTCACGAGCGCGGTGGACGCGCCAAGCAAGCCGCCAAGAAGGACGAATCCAAGGCTGACGGTCCACGGCAAGAACGAAGGCGTGAGCCCGAGCAAGTTCGCCAGCTCGTGGTCGAAACGACCTCGAACGAGCAGGAAGAGCAAGCCGAGCAGCCCGATCGCCGCTCCTGCGCCCGCCGCACCTTGCATGGCTCCTTCGATCACGAACGGTTGGCGTACAAACGAGTTCGTCGCGCCAACCAAACGCAACACTTCCACTTCAATGCTGCGGCGGCTCAAGAGCAACCGCATCGTCGAGCTGATGACGCTGAAGACCGCGCACATGACGACGATCGCGAGCGCCGCGCTGGCCGTGACCCCGCCGTTCAGAAGCGCCGAGAGTTTTTCCGTCCAACGTCGGTACGTCTCGACCGTCTCCACCGCGGGCAACGCTTGCAGTTTCAGCGCGATGTTTTGCAGCTCCTGATCGCCGATTTCCTCGGTGAATCCAAGCTCGAGCGACGCGGGAAACGCGTTGGCCGGAAGCGACGCGAGCGCCGAATCCGTTTCATCCGTCACGACTTCGCGCCGCGCTTGAGCACTCGTCACGTGACGCACGCGACGCACGCCTTGGGTTTTTTCGAGCGCCGTGACGAGGTCCGTGATCTCTTGGTCGGTCGCGTTGTCGCGCAAATACACCGTCGCTCGACCCGCATGCGACCAACGTTCCCGAACCGACGAGAGGTTTGTCACAACAAGCAGCGATGCGGCGAGACAAACGAACGCAACGGCCAACGAGAATATCGTGTTCAAGTGGGTCCGAAGATCTCCGCGCCCGGGACGCCAGGCTCGCATCGGCACACGCAAGCGGTATTGGTCTTCTTGAGACATGACGAGATCTCCTACGCCACCAAGTTGAGGATGGCGTGTTCGCCGGATTCTTCTGCGGTCAGCCCGTTCGGTGCGTCGGTGGCTTTGCCGTCATCGAGGACGATCACGCGCCGCGGACGAATGTCGAGCAACGTGCGATCGTGCGTCGCGAAGAGCACCGTCGTCCCCGTTTCGTTGATGTCTTCGAACAAGCCAAGGATGTCGATCGCCAGTTGTGGATCGAGGTTACCCGTAGGTTCGTCCGCAAGAACCAAGGCCGGTTCGCCCACGATGGCTCGCGCGATCGCGACACGTTGTTGTTCACCACCGGACAGCCGCTTGGCTTGTTGCGCGCCTTTCCCCGACAAACCTACGCGTTCGAGCGCTTCGCCGACGCGAGCACGCACGACTTTCGGAGGCAGTCCGACGACTTCGAGCGCGACGGCGACGTTGTCGGCGACAGTCCAGCTCGGAACGAGCTTGAAGTCTTGGAAGACGTAGCCGATGTTGCGCCGCAGCGCGGGAATGGACTCATGCTTGAGGCGACTGATATCGCGACCGAGAAAAAGGATGCGTCCTTCATCTGCTTGCTCGATGCCGTGGATGAGCCGCAACAGAGAACTCTTGCCCGAACCCGAGGGTCCCGTGATGAAAACGAACTCACCACGCTCGATGGTCAGGGACAAACCCTTGAGTACGGGTTGGTCGGAGCGGTACGCCTTGTGCAGATCCTCGAAGACGAGGATGGGACGAGGAGCCGCCAGGGGATCGAATCGATGCCCGGGTCGAAGCGCAGGTCGAAACAAATTGCGCGGAGAGAATGCCGCCATGACGGCGAGAGCTACCAGGGCCGACAAAAGTGGAAAACTTTTCGGCCAAAACAGGTGCAAGTGTTCGTAACGAGGGACGAATGGCGCTGAGGATCGTGTTCTTCGGATTGCCGCTTGCGGCGCTCCTTTTGGCTCGTGATGGTCACCGGATCGAGCTGTGTGCGGTTTGTCGCAAAGATGCCCTGGGGTTGCGTCGAGCAACACGCACGTTTGGAGAAGACCGCATGCTCGTCCGACCGCGGGCAAACGATGCGGCGCTCTTGGCACGAGTGCGATCGATCGCGCCGGATCTGCTCGTGAGCTGGTTTTGGACGACGCGTTTGCCCATGAACCTCGTTCAAGCCGCGAAGTTTGGCGGACTGGGGGTGCATCCATCGCTCTTGCCGCGGCATCGAGGTCCCGATCCGACCACGTGGGCGTTACTCAGCGGAGACGAAGTCACGGGCGTCACCGTGCATCGGATCGCGAAGGAATACGACACGGGCGCGATCTTGGATCAGGAGCCGCAGCCGATCGATCCGCGGTGGAACGCGTGGGACTTGGCGCGGGCGTTGGATCGACCTTCGTTACGAGCGTTGCGCCGAACCGTGATGCGGTTTGCCCGTGGGGAACCCGTCCCGGAAAAACCGCAGGACGAAAGCCTCGCGACCGAAGCTCCGTTCCTCGATGAAGAAGCGTCGGCGATTCGTTGGTCCTGGCCGACCGAGCGGATCGTGCGTCTCGTACGCGCGTTGGCTCCGGCTCCGGGAGCTTGGACCGAGATCGCCGGCAAGGTGGTGCACGTCTTGGCCGCGCAGCCCGTGGCGAAATTTCCCACGGCACTCGAACCTGGAGAAGGGTACGTCGAAGCAGGACGCGCGATCATTCGGACGGGAGATGGCGCGATCGCCTTGATTCGCGGGGAAATCGAGGGGCAGGAGGCCGGCCCTAAAGATTTGACTCGGCTCTTTTTCTCGGACGCGCCTTTGCTAGGCTGACGCCGTTCGTGGCTTTGGAGGAGTGACGCGTGGAACCCGTTCAGCTTGCAAAAACGGCGCGAGAAAGCCTGGCTTCGGCGCTCAGCGCCATACAAGGTTGCGACGACGCGCCCGACGAGTTGTTCGATGCGGCCGAACCCATCGCCCAAACGATCACGATCTTGCGCAAGATCGAACGCGGTGGCGGAGCGATGCTCGACGGGCGGGATGTGGCCCTGAAAAACGTGCGCAAGGTTCTTGCGGACGTACAGAACATCGAAGGTGGTCATCCCGCAGCCGACGAAGTGCTCGAGTTTGTCGCGGCGTCACTCGCCAAAGTAAACGCCCTCGCCCGCTACAAAGGTGGCGGGCAACCGTCGGTTCCTCCGCCCGCGGAAGCGCCTGCTCCGAAGCCCGCACCGGCTCCCGTTGCCGCGCCAAAACCCGAGCCCGCTCCAGCGCCTGTCCCGGTCGCTGCGCCCAAGCCGGAACCAGCTCCCGCACCTGTCCCGGTTGTCGCGCCAAAACCCGAACCGGCTCCAGCGCCAAGGCCTGCACCTGCGCCTGTTGCCGCGCCAAAACCCGAACCTGTCGCGGCACCCGCTCCAAAGCCCGTCCCGCAACCCGTTGTTCAGGCCAAACCTGTCGAGCCCAAACCGGAACCTGCTCCGCAGCCTGTTGTTCACGCCAAACCCGTCGAACCCAAGCCCGAGCCCGCTCCGCAGCCTGTTGTTCACGCCAAACCTGTCGAACCCAAGCCCGAGCCCGCTCCGCAGCCTGTTGTTCACGCCAAACCCGTCGAGCCCAAACCGGAACCCGCTCCGCAACCGGTTGTTCAAGCCAAACCCGTCGAGCCCAAGCCCGCACCGGCACCCGCGCCGGTTGCTGCACCCGCACCCGCTCCAGCACCTGCGCCCGAGAAAGCAGCCCCAAAGAAGGTCCCCGCGCCCGCGGCTCCGCCCGGCGTGCGCACGCTCGAGGTTTCGCTCGGTACGCGCAGCGTGTCGAACTTCTATCGCGGCCTCGGAGGCAACGACGTCGTCGAACATGGCGGCGTGTTTGTCGAAACGTACCGCATTCCCAAGATTGGCACGCCGGTGCAACTGCACGTGCACATGCCCGGTGACTACGAGTTCTACGCGCTGGCCACCGTGATGTGGACTCGTGAACCGGGCGGTTCGTCCGAGCCTGGTTTTGGGGCGCGTTTTACGGAGATCGGCAACGACGGTCGGCAGCTCGTGTATCGCTACAGCCGCATCCGTGAGCCGATGTTTTACGACGACTTGTGACGAAGAACGTTGGGCCTCGATTCGGTTTGGCGCTCGCGGCGACACTGGCTGTCGTCGTCTCGTCGTCGCACGCGTTCGCCATCGGCGATCCCGCACTCGATTGGAGAACGGTCGAGTCGCAACACTTTCGCGTGCATCATCCCAACACGCTCGCGCCGCTCGCCGAACGGGTGATCCTCATCTGCGAATCGATCCACGGACCGCTCACGGAAGAGCTTGCCCATACACCGCGCGGCAAGACGGAAATCGTCATCACGGACGACGTGGATTCATCCAACGGATCGGCCACTGCGCTGCCGTTCAACACGGTTCGTCTTTATGCAACGGCTCCCGAAGACTTGTCGGTGCTCGGCGACAACGACGACTGGTTGCTCGACCTGATCACGCACGAGTACACGCACATCCTGCACATCGACAACATCACGGGACCGGCGGCGATCATCAACGCCGTCCTTGGTAAAACCTACGCGCCGAATCAGGTGCAGCCACGATGGTTCATCGAGGGTTTGGCCACGTTGATCGAGTCGCGAAAATCCGGCGCCGGGCGCATGCGTTCGTCGTACTTCGACATGTACATGCGCGCCGACGTGCTCGAGAACAACATCGCGGGACTCGACGTGATGTCGTCCGGGGCGATGCGGTGGCCGAACGGAAACATTTGGTACCTCTACGGTTCGCGGTTCCTCGGCTGGATTTCGGACGTGTACGGCATCAACACGATGCGCGCCGTCTCGGCGGATTACGGCAGCAACACGTTTCCTTGGGCCATCAACCGATCGATTCGTCGGGCCACGGGCAAGACGTATGAAGAGCTTTTCCAGGGCTTCAAGGAGCATTTGCGCCTTCGTTACGGCGCGCAGATGAAGGAAGTGGAGGCTCGTGGCGTACGTGAAGGCGTGCGCCTGACGCATCACGGGCGCAACGTGATGTACCCGCAATTCGTGCCCAAAGCGGCCCAAAGATCCGGCCAAGACGAACTCGTCTACTGGCGCGACGACTACAACGATCGTGCCGGGATCTACCGGGCTCGGTTCTCGGACAAACGCGACAAGTTTACGGACAAACCCAAGCACTTCGCCCGTACACGCGGATCATCCGTCACGTCGTTCGCTCCCAACGGCGACGCCTACACGAGCAGCTCGACGCCGTGGAAGATCGTCTATTGGCGCGACGACATCTACCGCATCAACCACGGCGCCGATGCTCCGCGCGGGGACGAGCCCGAGCGCACACGCTTGACCGTGGGCATGCGCGCGACGGCTCCGGACGTCAGCCCCGACGGCGAACACATCACGTTCACGATCAACTCCAAGGGCACGACGTACCTGCAAATCGCCGACATCGATCCCGAAGGAAAAGTCATCAACGTTCGGGATCTCGTTCCGAGCGCGCGATTCGAACAAGCCTACACGCCCAAGTTTTCGCCCGACGGAAAGTTTGTCGCGTACAGCGCTTGGACCAAGGGCGGTTACCGCGACATCCGCCTCGTCAACGTCGCCACGGGATCGTTCGAACAGATCACGCACGACCGCGCGATCGATGCGAATCCGGTGTTTTCGAACGATGGCAAGACGCTCTATTTCGGTTCGGATCGCACGGGCATCTCGAACATCTACGCCTACGACCTGACGCAAAAGACGCTCAAGCAAGTCACGAACGTGCGCATCGGTGCGTACCAGCCGGCGGTGAGTTCGGACGGAAAAACCCTCGTGTACGTCGGTTACACATCCAAGGGATTCGACTTGTGGTCGATGCCGATCGACCCGGCGCGTTTTCTCGATGCGTTGCCTCCTCCCAACGATCGGCCCGACCCACCGGCCATTCAAGAACACGTGCCGATGAAGTGGAGTCGTTACAACCCGGCCCGGACGGTGTTGCCTCGCGCTTACTCGGTGAATTACGGGCCCGGCACGTACAGCAACAACGCGCTGACCGTCGAAGCGTACGGGAGCGACGTCGTCGGTTTGCATGAGATGACGGCGAGCATCACGTCGGACTTTGCCGCGCCGGCTCCGCGCGTGACGCTCGATTATGCGTACTTGCGACTGCCCGTGAATCTGCGTCTACGCCTGTTTCACGCGGTCTCTCCGCGGAAAAACTTCGTCGCGAACGAGCAGCAGATTCCATACGACGAACGAGGCGTGGGGATTTCTTCGTCGCTCGCGTACGCGATCCCCAGCGAATTTTCCGACCAATACTTGGGTTTCTCGTATTCGTTCAGCCAGTTTGGCGCGGAACTTCCCCCGGTCAAACTCGACCCGACCACGGCCGTTCCGCGCATTCCCAAAGGCGGCGTGATGAGCACGTTGCGCGCGAGTTACGGCTTCTCGAACATCGAAGGATCGCTCGATGCGGCGGGGGCGATTCGCGGGTTTTCCCTGCGCGCTTCCGTCGAATATGCGGGGCCGGAGACGGGCAGTGATTTATCGCTGTACACGTTCGAAGGCGCGGTCGCGGGTTACATCCCGATGCCTTGGCCCGGGCGCCATACGCTGGCCCTGCGCGTTGCGGGTGGTGTCGCGGGCGGAAGTTACGCCAACCGCGGCTACTTCAGCGTAGGCGGATACGACCTCGAGAATTCGACGGTCGTGGATCATGTAACGACGGGCATGTACGACGGAACGTTTGTCCTGCGCGGATACGAACCAAGCAGTTTGTACGGCAGCTCGTACGTCCTGCAAAACGTCGAGTATCGGTTCCCGATCGTGAAGCCGGACCGAGGTTTGTCCACGTTGCCCATCTACATACGACGCATCGACGGCAACGCGTTCGTGGATTACGGCGGGGCGTTCGAGCAGCTGGATTTGAACGCGATTTCGCTCTTCACGAACCGCAGCATCATCAACTCGCCCGACCTGCACACATCGGCGGGCCTCGAGTTATGGCTCGGTGCAACGCTCGGGTATTACCTCGACGCGAATTTCCGCGTGGGTTACGCGCGAGGGTTCAGCGACAAGGCGTTGAAGAACGGGCAGTGGTACTTCGTCGCGGCGAGCGCTTTTTGAAGCGGATGGGCGCCAAAAACTTGGCCTTCACGAGCATTGCACCTTCATCTCGCCCCGTGCGTCGCGCCATTGTCTTCAGCTTGCTCGTTGCCGCTCTCGGCGGCTGTTTCGCCAACCGTTCGTCCACGGATCGCTTGCTCGATGCCGCGCACGAGCACAACGGAGCGGTTCGATTCGGCCGCATGGACATCGCGCTCGATCACGTGTCCGCATCGGCGAAGAGCAAGTGGCTCGAGCGGCGCGCGGCCTGGAAAAACGGTGTGCGCATCATCGACGTGGAGCTCGAAGGCATGCAGATGCGCTCGAACACCGAAGCGAACGTGCAGGTGCGCGTGTCTTGGCAACGTATCGACGAAGCGGACATGCGTTCGACGGAAGTGCTGCAAACGTGGCGTGTCGGCGATGGGCCTTGGCAGCTCGCGGCCGAAGATTGCACGGGCGGAGACACGACGTTGCTGGCCGATCCCAAGAAGGACGAGGACAAACCGAAGCCGTGAGCTGACGGCAGCTCGAAGTTCGTCAGAGCGTTTCGAAATTCGTCGTGGGTTTGTCTTAACGGAACGCCCGAGCTCGCCTCGGGCTGTGTACCGGGAAAAACGGCGGGCGGGAAGGATTCAGGACGCGGCGGAAGTGCCCGGCTTCGAAGCGCGCGGCTTCTTGCCTTGCGTGGTTTCGGCTGCGGCGGCGCGAGCGGCCTTGCGGCGCTTGATGCGCTCCTTCTTGGCCGCTTGGCCCTTACGACGCCTCATCTTCAACGACCTACGTCGATCCATGTTACCCATCGCGTGTGACTCCTCTGGGGTTTGAGGCGTGGAGCGCCATAGGCGACTCGATGCCCCAAATGTTCGAACGGGGAAAAACCTGCGCCAATCTGCCCAAGATCGGGGCCACGCGCAAGGTGGGTGAGGAGCGACGAGCGAAATTCAGCTGCCGCTGAGCGCTCCATCGAACGCGAGATCGCGGCTGCGCACTTCGAGGCGGTAACGCGAATTGAGCGTCTCGATGTAAAAAATGTCGCGACCCGCGAGCCGTAAAACTCGCTTGACCGGCGTCGTCACGTACTCATGCATCCCGTCGGAAAATTCGATCACGACGACGGAGCCTTTGCGCGGTGCACGTACCAGCTTGCCAACGACGGCGCGGGAGCCACGGCCAAGCTTTCGGAGCACGACTTGCACGATCGGCATCGTAGCACGCTCGCTGGAAACGGGCGCAAGTTGCACAAGGCGCAAAGCACATTTCGTGTTTGACGTCCGAGACGACCCAATGCTCGGTCCGGTCGAACGCACGCAGGACGCACGCAAGCGTTGTCGACGAAATCTTGCGCGTCACGCGCAGGGGCTGGATCCAACGCACCGCGTACTTCTTGCACATTCCGCTTGCAGCACGCGTCCGTCCGCGTTTTGAGTCCCGCCGTGCGCGGCTTACCTGCTCGTCCGGTTGGTTCTGTCGAAGTGATCACCGGCTCGATGTTCAGTGGAAAAACGGAAGAACTGATTCGACGCATCAAACGGGCGATCCTCGCGCGTCAACGCGTTCAAGCGTTCAAACCTCGAATCGACGATCGTTATGACCCCCAACGAATCGTCAGCCACGAATCGGTCAGCGTCGAAGCTGTCGCCGTGGGTTCGAGTGCGAGCATTGAAGAACGCGTGCTCGACGACACGGAGGTCGTGGCTATCGACGAGGCTCAGTTTTTCGACAAAGGCATCGTCGAAGTCTGCGATCGACTGGCATCGCGCGGTTATCGCGTCATCGCCGCGGGGCTCGATCAGGATTACTTGGGACGCCCATTTCCACCGATGCCGGAGCTGATGGCGATCGCCGAAGAAGTGACGAAAGTGCATGCGGTGTGTGCGGTTTGTGGTCACGCCGCGAGCCGTTCACAACGGCTCATCGCGGAGTCGACGACGGTGCTGGTCGGAGGATCGGAGTCGTACGAAGCACGATGTCGCAGTTGTTTCGAAGCGCGCGACGTGCCGCGAACGGTGTACTGACGAGACAAACTCCGCCTACCGATGCGCCGTGGTGCTCGGATCGAACGGGCTGCGTACGCCCGGAGCGTTCTTGTCGGCGAAGTACACGCGGAGCATGTCCGAAGCGAGGTTTGTCGCTTTGACCCGCCACTTGGCGCCGTTGGCCACGAGAACCGAGATGGCGATCTCAGGTTTGTCGCTGGGGGCAAACCCCACCCACCACGTGTAAAACGGACCTTCAGCCGTGGGTTTTGTCAAGGTCCCGGTTTTTCCTGCCACACGAATGTCGGGCAAGTACGCTCGTCCCGCGCGATCGTGGAACGACTTGTAACTCGTCCCCGACTCCACGGTTTCCTCCATCATCGTGCGAATCGCGCTCGCCGTCGTCTCGCTCATCACACGCTTGATCGGCATACGCACCGTCGGCCCGTGGTAGATCTCGCCTTCGGCATCTTTGACGCTGTCGACGACGTGCAGGCGGATCATTTCGCCGCCGTTCGCCACGGTCGTCGCCAGGTTTGCCCCTTGAAACGGCGACATCGTCGTGTTCCAAAAACCCGCGGCGGTCCGGGCAAACCCCAGGTCGTCATCGGGCAACGTGATCGTGCTCTGCGCGATCTTCACGTCGAACGGAATGTCTTGTCCCCAGCCCAGTTTTCCAGCGGTTTCCGCGAGCTGCGCGCGGTCGAGGTTCCGTGCGGCCAAACGGGCGAACACCGTGTTCAAACTGCGGCCCATCGCTTGCGCCAGCGTCGCGCACCACTTGTCGCGCCGCTTGTTGTCCACCATGTCCTTGGCGCTGATCGAATGCTCGCCGCCGGAATAACACTGCTTCGTGTTCGGCCCGAGCCCCGCGTGATCCACGAGCGCCGTCGCCGTCACGATCTTGAACACGCTCGCCGTCGGCGCCGTCGCTTCCGACGCCACATCATGGAGCGCTCCTTGATCGACATAACTGGCCCAAACGAGCACCCGGCCCGTCTTGATGTCCGTCATGACAATCGCCCCCTCGGGCACGTGTCCCCCGCGTAACAACGCCACAGCTGCCCGCTGATACTTCGGGTTCACCGTGAGTTCGGCGTGACGACCGATGTACGCAGGCGCGATCCCGACGTTTCCGCGATCATCGATCCGGGTCAGGTCGATGTCCGTCAGTGGAGGCGGAGTGACTTCGCGAGTGATCGCGGGGCCACCCGAATTTTCCACCTTCGGTTTCGACAGCAGATTCGCAAGCGGAGTGTCCTGCTTGCGCAGCATGGGAAGAGTAACGGCGACGAGCCCGACAGCGGCTCCGATGGCGATCCATTGGCGCATGTGAGGATCGGCCTTAACGCATGGATTTTGGCTGGGCCAAATTTTCTCAAAACGCCAACCCGACGCGCATCCCCAGCTCGTGATGCCACGTGGTTTGTCGTGACGGACTCGACGAGTTCGCGATCAAGTTGCTGGGCACCACGGCGAGGTTCTTCCCTTCGTCACTGCCGACCGTGTGATACGCGAGGTAGTTCACACTCACGCGGACGAACTGCGAATGCCAGTACGTCGCACCCACACCTACCTCGTGCACGCTGACTCGCGTCGGCGGACCGCCGGAAGCTCCCGGGGTCTTGGCGTCATAGATGCCGTTACGTGAGGCTCCATCGTAAGTCGCGTCGACGCCTGCGAACATAGCGGCGACTTCGAGGCCATGTTTGTCGGTGGCCGGGGTTTTGGTCAAATCGAGGCGTGGAGGTCGCCACTGACCGGGGTCGGGCGTAACGAACGAATCACCCCAGGGCCAAAACGAGAGCTGAGCGTAATAGCCGAGGCCTTCGATATTCCCAAGGCGCTCGGTGTTTTTCATTTGAAACCCATCCACCGCTTCGCGGGTTCCATTGTCGACCCAATACGCTTCGGCGCGAAAATCGAATCGGTTGATCGGGATGCGTAATTCTCCACCGACGCGAGTTTGTCCTCCCGAAGGTATGACGTGCACGATGCGGCCGAGCGAATCTTTGTACCGAGGGTTCCACAATGCCCAGCCAAACGCGCTGGTGACGGCCGGATAATCATACGCGACAAACTTGGGATCTCGCGCGCCGCCTTGGAAACTCAATCCAATCTGCACCTTGTCGTAAGCGCTCGTTTTGCCGCTTCGCGCCCACGGTCGAGCGAAAATGCGCCCGATGAAATCGGCATAAGCGTCCACTTGCGGTCGATTCGGACCATCGCCCAGAAAAACGCCGAGCTCGTAACTGACGGTTTGCACATCGTTGATGTCGCCCCAGAACGTCGCGCCGATTTCTTTGCTGTTCGGCACGACAAACGAACGAATGGCCGTGTTTCGTTCGAGCCACGTATGGGTGTTGTTGCCCGTGCGATTTTCCATCGAAAACGGCGCTTGGACTTGCCCAATCATCACGTGCAATTGGCGCAGGAACGTATAGTCGACGTACGCATTGGCCAGCGTCGCCGAAGGGTTTGGCGTTTGAAACGATGCAAATCGCGCCGTGGCTTCCGTCGGGGATTGTCCCGGCGAACCGGCCGAAATTTCCAGGCCGCCCGTGGCGTTGTTGATGGGTTGCGCTCCAAAGTCCAAACCGAAAAGAACGAACCATCGGCGCCACAAATCCGCCGCCACCTCCACTCGTGCTCGACGAAGTGACAATCGCGGCGACAAAAGAATGCTCCCCGCTTCCGCGTCGAGTTCGTCTTTTCCGGCATCGAAGAAAGAATGAAAATCGAGGTGCAAACGACCGCGAAGTTGAACCCGCACGGTATCTTCCGAATCGCGCAAAAAAGCGCCGCCTCGATACCCCGCAAGTTCCATGCGCGGCCCTTGATTTTTGGGCAAGTCCACTTCGAGCGGAAAGGGTTTGGCGAGCGGCGGAGCGGTTGGAATGACCGCCGGGGTTTTTCCCGCCGGAGGTAATGTTGAGCCCGGACGAACCGGCCCCACCGGCAGTGCAATGGGCGGTTTGGGCGGAACGATAACCGGCGCCGACGAAGCGGCGGGCGGCGGCTGAGGTGGCACGGGCGGAGGCGGCTTCGGCAATGGCTGGGCCGGCGTCGAAGACGCGGCGAACGTCACGGTGGCGAATCCGAGCACGATCAAAAGAGATGCGCGACGCGTTCCGGGACGAACACGACAAACATGCTTCCACTCGATAAAAGAGTCAGGCACCATTTGTTTCGACGTCGGCTTTGCCGAACGGCAAAAACGCTCGCACGGGGGACGACCATGGTCAAGCCATGCCCACGGCCTTCGATTTGCATTCTCGAAGGTTACGTTCGCCATCGGGCACGCACTTGATGAACATGAGCACGACACCCATTCGAATCACCGCCGACGTGGAAGTTCTCGACAACACAACGTTGATGTCGCTCGTCGGTCCAAACAGCGAACATCTGAAACTCGTCACGCGCACGTTGGGAATCGAATCGAGTCTGCGGGGCAATGTGATTCGCCTCGTCGGAGCGGCCGATACGGTTGCTCTCGCCGAACGATTTTTTGCCGAAGCCGCGGATTTATTGGCCAACGGCGTCAAATTCGATCCGCAGGATTTCGTGCGCAGCGTGCAAGCGTTACGCGACGACCCGGCCATATCGCTGCGTGAGCTTTTCGAAGATGTCGTGCTCGTTTCGACGCGGCGAAAACCCATCACGGCCAAAACGATTGCGCAACGGCGGTACATCCAAGCCATTCGCACGCACGACCTCACGTTCGGTATCGGGCCGGCCGGGACGGGAAAAACCTACTTGGCAATGGCCATGGCGGTGTTTGCCCTGATTGAACGGCGGGTCAAACGAATCATCTTGACACGCCCCGCCGTCGAAGCGGGTGAACGACTTGGATTTTTGCCGGGTGACTTGGCGGAAAAAGTCAATCCGTACTTGCGCCCTCTTTATGATGCCCTGCACGACATGATGGATGCCGATCGCGTAAACGGTTTGATTACGCGCGGGCAAATCGAAGTCGCGCCGCTCGCATTCATGCGTGGACGAACCCTCAACGATTGCTTCGTCATCTTGGATGAAGCGCAAAACGCGACCAGCGACCAGATGCGAATGTTTCTCACGCGTCTCGGATATTCGTCGAAAGCGGTCGTCACGGGCGACGTGACCCAAGTCGATTTGCCGCACGGCGCGCGAAGTGGTTTGGCGGAGGCGCGCGACTTGCTCACCGGTATCGAAGGCATCGCCATTTGTCACTTCACCGAGGTCGATGTCGTCCGTCATCCGCTCGTGCAAAGAATCATCGTCGCGTACGAACGCCGCGACGCCGACTTGGCGCAGAAGCGCAAAGAGCAAAAAGAAAAACGCGGAGAATCCTGGAATTTTAGTTCCGAGACAAACACGTCCGAATCCGCTACCATCGACGACGAACCAAAGGCGGATGCATCATGAGTTTTGCGACGATCGTCACGATGAACCACGTCGAAGAGCGAGTTCGTTCGGACGAACGTCTGTCGAGCAAAACCATCGTTCGACCGCATCCGCTCCTCGTGACGGTGCGCAGTGAACGATTTTTTGCCATCCTTACGCCGGGCATTGTGTGGGATGTTTGTCGCGATGTACTGCGTCCGTTTGCCGAAAAATTGGCGACGGGCGAAGCGACGCTCGTGCTGGTGGGTGCGCCTGCGGGAAAAGACATTGCGAGCGCATTAAACAAAGGGCTCGGGGCGATCATCAGCGACGAACCATCGAGCGACACGCTTTACGTGGCGATTCACAATGCGTGTGAACTGCTCGAAGTGAAATCGCGCGCGGAGGCTCGAGGCAAATGGCTCAACCGTTATCGATACGAGCTCGGCGAGCTCATCGAGATTGCCAAGGCGATCACGACGGAACGCGAGATTGACAAACTGCTCAGCCTCATCTTGTCGAAGAGTCGTTTCGTTTCCGGAGCGGACGCGGGGAGTCTTTATGTCGTCGAAGGAGACGATCCCGATCCGGCGCGACGAACCCTGCACTTCAAGCTTTCGCAAAACGATTCCGTTCCGTTTGATTCGCGTGAGTTTGCCCTGCCAATCAGCCCGCGCTCCATGTCGGGTTACGTCGCTTTGCACAAGCGTCTGCTCAACATTGCCGACGTGTATGATTTGCCGCCTGGAGCGCCGTATGGATTCGATCGTTCGTTTGACGCGAAGATCGGTTATCGCACCAAATCGATGCTTTCGATGCCGCTTTTCAGTCGCAAAGGCGAGGTCATCGGCGTCATTCAGCTCATCAACAAGACGCGCTCCGGCGATCGCAAATTGCTGAGCGCCGAAGACGTCGAAGAGCAGGTCATAACGTTCGATTCACGCAGCGAAGAGCTGCTCGAAACGCTCGCTTCCCAAGCCGGCATCGCGCTCGAAAATGCCGTTTTGTACAACGAGATTCAGCACATGCTCGAAGGGTTTGTCAAGGCAAGCGTGGAGGCCATCGAGCAACGCGACCCGACGACGAGCGGTCATTCGCGGAGGGTTTCTTATTTGACGGTGGGCCTCGCCCAAGCGCTCGAAAAAGCCGACGGGCCATATCGCGGCGTGACGTGGACGCGCGATGATTTGCGCGAGCTCGAATATGCGTCGCTCCTGCACGATTTCGGAAAAATCGGCGTGCGCGAACAAGTGCTCGTCAAAGCCAAAAAGTTATACCCGCACGAACTCGAGTTGATTCGCCATCGTCTCGAAATTGCTTGGCGTTCATACGAATCGGAAATCTTGGAGCGCAAGCTGCGCCTGGTTCAAAAAGGAGTTCGTGGGGACGAACTTTTGCGTTTGGATGAAGAATTGGCGCGACGCAAGCGGGAGCTTGGATTGGCGTATCAAGCCATAAGTTCGGCAAATGAACCGACGGTGCTTTCCGGGGGTGATTTTGCCCGTATCGAAGCGATTGCGCGCGAGACGTACACGGATTCGGACGGGTGTGTGGCGCCGTTATTGAAGGCGGAAGAAGTCGCGTGTTTGTCGGTGGCGCGCGGGTCGCTCACGGCGACGGAAATCGATGAAATTCGCGGACACGTGGGACATACGTTTCACTTCTTGTCGCAGATACCTTGGGGAAAACAATTTCGTCGCGTGGCGCTCATCGCGGGAGCGCATCACGAGCGGCTCAATGGAACCGGGTATCCCAATCGTTTGCGCGCCGAGGAGATACCTTTGCAATCCAAAATGATGAGCATCAGCGACATCTTCGATGCGCTCACGGCGAGCGACAGGCCGTACAAGAAAGCAGTGCCTATCGAGCGAGCGTTGGATATTTTGGGTTACGAAGTGAAGGACGGGCACATCGATGCGGACTTGTTGCGGGTGTTCATCGAAGCCAAACCGTGGCTTTTGCTGGAATCGCACAAGTCGCTGCGGCCGAGTCCGAGGGTTTGACCCGGCGTAACGATGCGTCAGGGTTTGCGGCGAAGTACGATATTGGCTTCACGAACGATCGTCGCGTCGCCATTGGCGACTCGAATCTGCGCTTCGATTTGATCGTCTTTTCGTTTGCCCGAGACGATGCCGAACATGCCCTGTTTGTCTAGGACATCGACCGGATCGAATGCGGCGCGCACGTCGTCGCCTTCGACTTTGCCGCGAAGTTTGGCTTTACCAAGCGCGCCTTCGGACAAACCCGAGAGCTCCAAATCTTTGGCGATCGTGATGGTGATCGTTCCATTGCCAATGGCGGTTTTTCCGTCGTCTTTGCTGCGAACTTTGTCTTCGACTCGCGCGGGCATTCCGACGACGCCTTTTTTGGCTTCATAACGACCCTCCCACGTGCCCACGAGCACCGAATCGGAGGCCGATTCCGCAGCTGCGGAGGCGCTCGGAGCAGGCGCTGACGGAGCCGGTTTTTCCGACAAACCCACCGTCGAGCCGGACGGAAGAGGTTGCGGCAACGAGGTATTGGCGGGAGCGGGTTTTTCCGGGGCGGGTTTGTCGCACGAAACGATAGAAGCGCCGAGGATGAAAATCGCGGCGAACGTGGCGGCTGACGAATGGTGCATGGCGGGATGTTTTGCAGCGGGTACGAGGTTAGTCCCTACGGGACGACAAGATGCGGAGCAGCGACAAGAAGATGTTCAGGAAATTGAGGTAAAGCTGGATGGCACCGCCGACGGCGTCGTCTTCGTCGCTATGGAGCAGGCGCGAAGTATCGTACAGGACAAACGCGCCGAAAAGCAGCACCGCGACGCTCGAGATGGCCAATCCGAAAACGCTCGAGCCGAGAAAGAGGTTCAAGAGCGACGCACCAATGACGACGAAGATGCCCATGGTCAAGGCGCCGCCGAGATACGAAAAGTTTTTGCTCGTGGTCAGGGCATAACCGGTCAAACCGCCGAAACCGACGACGGAAAGCAGAAACGCGTCGCGGACGGGCGAAGCGGAGAGCGTGTTTCCAAGACCGGCGACGGCCGTGGCGAAAAAGAGGGTCGGAGCAATGACGACGCCAATGATGGAGGCCATGCCGAAGAGGGCGAGGATATTCAGGCCCTTGACATGACGAACCATGGATGCGCCGAAAACCGCGCCCATCATGACGAGCATCGCGATGATGTAATGTTGTCCGAAGAAGGCCACGAGGGGCGGCACGGTCACGAGTTTTTGGCCGACTTTGATGGATACTTCGGATGCGCCTGCGCCGGCATTGAGGGCGATGAGGGCGCCGCCGGCCGAGAACACGATGCTGCCTGTGAACATGCCGTACACACGCTTCAAAAATGCCGATCGACTTTGGACGCGAGAGATGCCGCGCGCTCCCGCCGAGTAGCTCGATGACGGATGATCCCAGGAATTCATGTTGATTGGTCTCCTCCCTATGAAATGTCGATGCGTGGTGCAAGCGTAGCCATGAACTTCGGCGAAGCAATATCCGGATCGTTTCGTTGCGTGAACGATGTCGAGACCGGTCGACGGCGTGCGACGAGCCGTGTACGTTCGAGGAATGAATACTTCGAAGATGAACTGTTTTCGCTTGGGTATGTATTTGGTCGTGTCGGGCCTGGGGGTGTTGCCGACGATTGCGGGATGCGGGACGGATCCCAATACGGCGGCGACGACGGGCCAAACCGGGGGAAATGGTGGATCGGGCGGAGATAGCGGAAGCGGCGGCTCCGCAGGCAATGGCGGAAGTGGTGGTGGGTCGATGGTTTGTTCGCCCGGAACGACGGGCATGCTGCCGAAATTGAAACTCACGGAAGTCGCGAAAGACCTTGACCGTCCGGTGTTTGTCACGGGAGCACCGAACGACACGACGCGGTTGTTTGTCATTCTGAAACAGGGAAAGATTGTTCTGTTCAAGGATGGAGTTTTGGCGGCCGAACCGTTTCTCGATCTATCGGCGATCATCGAATCGGGAGCGAACGAACGGGGACTATTGGGGCTCGCGTTTCATCCCGAGTACGATAAAAATGGGCGATTTTTTATCTACTACACGCGCAAACCCGACGGTTCGCTCGTGATCAGCGAATGCGCTCGCGATTCGAACTCGCCGGACAAGGCGCTGGCGGCGTGTCTGAAGAATTTCGTGACGATCCCGCATAACCGGACAAACCACAACGGCGGGATGCTCGCGTTCGGCAAAGACGGTTATTTGTATGCCGGTACGGGCGATGGTGGAGGATCGGGCGACCCGGACATGAATGGGCAAAACACGATGGTGAAGCTCGCCAAGATTTTGCGGATCGACGTCGACAAATATCCCACGCCGCCGGCGGGAAATATGCCGGGAGGCGATCCGGACATTTGGGATATGGGATTGCGTAATCCGTGGCGATTCAGTTTCGATCGGTGTTCGGGGGACCTTTACATCGGCGACGTGGGTCAAGGGACGTGGGAAGAGATCAATGTCGAAGCGCGGGGCAAGGGGAACCTCAACTATGGTTGGAACACGATGGAGGGCAAAGTCTGTTACGAGACGATGCCCAATTGCGACCAAACGGGGCTGACTTTGCCGGTCGTGGCGTATGCGAATGACGGGGATGTCACGGGTTGTTCGGTGACCGGCGGATACGTTTACCGAGGAACGAAGATACCGGGTTTGGAAGGTACGTACTTGTATGGCGACTATTGTTCGAAGCGTGTTCGAACATTGTCGTGGTCGAACGGCGCGGTGCTCAAAGAAGGCGAAGTGACGCAGGACCTCAATACGGGCGTATTGACGGGCGGAATTACGTCGTTTGGCGAGGACACGGCGGGCGAATTGTACTTCGTCATCGACAACAATCAGGATGGGACGCTGGGCAAGCTTTATCGGATCGACCCGGGATGAGCGGGTTCGGTGGATAAAACGAATCGCCGTGCGTAAAAGCGGCGATTCGTTGACGGCAAAGCAACAATACGACTCGCACCGTCCGGGCGGGTTACTCCTCTATATATTGACGTCGGTGGGACGAGCCTCGGTGCGGGCGATTGGACAATCGCGTCTGCACGGCGGATCGATTTTGGGAACGGGGAAAGTGTTCGCCCCGCCAACCTTCGGGAGGGCGTTTGGGGGGACGAGGTTATGGCGCGTCGCGCAGAACCCTGACGAGATTCGTGTGCGGGACGAAATTGAAAACTCCGGGGAACCACGAATGCGGTGGTGAACGGAAGGGTGGTCGGGACAATGTGGCGTCGAAAAACAGCGGTCTACGCGATTGGAGCAGGCGTTGCTTTGGGAATTCGTCGGGTAATTCCGGGGGACCTTGTCCTGGTAAACGCTTAGGCGGTACGCACGGCCAACCCAAAAGATAAAAAAAACAATCGAGCCATTTTATTCGCTTGACCTATCCCCGACCAACGGCATATTCGAAACCATCCGCCGAGCGGGATTCGGCGAGGGAGATATTCATGGCAACCGATGCATTCGAAAAAGAAATCGTAGACCTCGTACGCAAGATGCCCGACGCGGCAATCATTGCTCTCGTCAAAGACCGCCTCGGCTCGGTGATGGGCGCGGCAGCCGTTACGGCAGCAGCGGCCCCGGCGGCAGCGGCCCCCGCGGCAGCGACCAAGCGT
>CAYSYX010000083.1:0-15244 GCA_964435055.1 uncultured Polyangium sp.
GCTCAAAGGTGTCGAACGCGAAATGACGCCGGATACGAGCGAAGCGCAGGTTCGGGCCGCCATCGTGAGCATGTACGAACGCGCGACGGGCGTTACGTACGCGACAAACGATCCGGAAGTGGATACGGCATTCGGTATTTTCCGCGAATCTTACAAAGAGCTGTCCACGGCTGCCGACGCTTGGTATTTGCCGTGGGAATGCTTGGGCATCTGGGATCGCAAAGATTCGCAGGTTCATTCGTGCGGCACGATGGGGCTGCCGGATTACGTGCCTGAATGTTATTCGTACGACAAGGAATTGCCGGACGGACAAAAAATCGATCATGACGACAAATACACGATCGGACCGTGGATGGCCGTCGTCGCCTACATTTTCTCGGACGTTCGCTTCATCTACGATTACTGAGGGAGACAGCCATGAAACGAAGACACCTTTTGCAAATCGGATCGATGGCCACGCTCTCGATGTTTTTGCCTTGGAGAAGCCAAGCGGAAACGGGGAAATACGCCGGGCCTTATGTCATTGCGCTGCACGCCGCGGGCGGCTGGGATACGACGCTGTTTTGCGACGCGCACAAAGCGAGCGACAAGATTCAGCAAAACCTCTATGGAGATCCCGTTACGCAGGGCGCGCTGAAAATCGCTCCGCTCGAATTGAAGCGAAATGGTACGACGCTCGATACCGTGCCCAATTTCTTCAATGACCTCGGAAAACGTTTCTTGGTTGTGAATGGGATCGATACCCAGACAAACAACCACGACACGGGCGTCAAGCATATTTGGTCCGGAAAAACCTTCGAGGAACTGCCGGGCATTGCGGCGCTTTTGGCGGCCGGTGTGGCCGAAACGCAGCTCTTGCCCGTTTCGTACATCAGTTCGGGTGGTTATGACGTGACCGCGGATCTCGTCCCGTTGACGCGTATTTCCGGCGGCGGCAATAACCTCCTTCGAGTGGCTCGGCCGCATCTCACCAATCCGGACGATGATCCCATGGATTGGCGTCCGTATTTCACCGACGCGACATTTGATCGCCTCACGGCGGCTCGTAATGCGCGCCTCGAACAACTCGCCGGCGCATCGCAAACGCCGCGGATGGCCAAAGCGATCGAGACGTACCGTTTGGCGCGGGACGGGGCCTCGGGATTCGCCGCATTGGCGGACGTTCTTCCGGCAAAACTCGTTACGGTCGCCGACGCGTTCCCCAACCTCGGCGGGTACAATGACGACGAGCTCGAACGGTATCTCCAAGCGGCGCAAATGGCCTTGTGTGCATTCAAGTCCGGTCAAGCCGCCGCGGCCAGCTTGGCGACGTTCGGATTCGATACGCATGCATTCCACGATTTGGATCAACCGGCGGTGCTCGGGCGTCTGCTGCTCACGATTCGGTATTTGTTCAGCCTCGCCGATTCGATGGGGCTTGCGAACAACTTGTACATCGTCGTCGGTTCGGATTTCGGACGCACGCCGACGTACAACGATCAAAACGGCAAAGACCATTGGAACGTCACGAGTATGCTTTTCGCCGGTCCCGGCATTCCCGGCGGTACCGTCATCGGCGGGACCGACGACGAAATGCGTCCGCTTTCGGTCGCCAAGGGCAATCCGAAACAATTGCTCGGTTACAACGATCCCATGGGCACGCGGATCTTCCCCGCGCACGTGCAGCGCGCATTGCGCAAGAAAATCGGCATCAGCGCGGCGCTCGACGAAAGGTTCCACCTCAACGTGGAATCTCCCCTCGACGATATGCTGACCTGAAACCAGGTTGGCCGGACCAACCTTGACGAACCGAGGTCGCCTTTCGGCTTCGGTTCGTCGCCTTCCCACAAGCTTCGTTCATTCCTTTGCCGCCACGGGATGAATCGGCAATTCAAACCAAAACGTCGTTCCTTTGCCCAGCTCGCTGGAGACGCCGATGGTACCTCCGTGCAATTCCACGAGCATCTTGGAAATGGCCAGGCCCAATCCGGTGCCCCCGTGGCGACGATTGGCCGAGGCATCGACTTGCGAGAATTTTCGGAACAACCGATCGAGATCGTCCCGAGCAATCCCGCGACCATGATCCCGCACGTAAATGCGCAACATCGCCGACGGCAATTCGATCATGCCGACGTCCACGGTGCTCTGCTCCGGCGAGAACTTGATGGCATTGCCGATCAAATTCACGAGCACTTGCGTAATGCGATCGCCATCCACGTTCAACCGGATCGGCGCGGATTCTTTGACGATGATCTCGATCCCCGCCGTTCGCGCCGTCGCCGCAAGATCCCGCACCGCATTCACAATGAGGTGCGCAATGTCGTTCGGCGCCTTGCGCAGCTCCATTTTTCCGGAATTCATCTTTTCGAGGTCCAACAGATCATTGACGAGGCGAATCAGACGGTCCGAGTTTTCCAGGGCAATGGTGACCATTTCACGGGCCAGCTCCGGCAATTCTCCGGCGATGCCGCCTTCGAGCAGTCCGAGTGATCCGCGAATGGCCGTCAAAGGCGTACGCAATTCATGCGAAACCGTCGAAATGAATTCCCCCTTGAGCTGATCGATTTCCTTGTATGCGGAGATGTCGCGGCCGATCGTGGAATAAAAAACGACGTTGCCTTCATCGTTCCGATGCACGTGAATCGATAATGAAATGGGTAATACCCGACCATCCGCGATTTTGAGCTCCGTATCGCCGACCCAAACACCATTGTCTCGAGCTTGCGGAAAAGCCGTATCGAGCAGAGCATCCGCGGCCGATCCATGAATGTCACGCAGGGTCAATGCCGTCGGCTCGCATTCCAAACCCAAACCAATCGTCGTCCGAAGTGCATGATTGAGAAATGTCGGGCGCAAATTCGCATCATACATCATGACGAAATCCGTCGTGGTTCGCAGAATCGTCACGAAACGAGCCCGTGCGGCGTCGGCGCTTTTTGCGGCTTGAATTTGTTCTTCGAGCTGCAGCGAACTCGAGCGGTGCATCAACTCGAGTTTCGTCATGCGTTCTTCGTGCTTGGTGAAATCTTTCCGCTGAGCTTCGAGCTCGATTTTCAATTGTCGAAGCTTGCTCGATGCCGTGCGGAGGGATCGTCCGGCCTGTGCATGCTGTTTAACCAGCAAGGCTACGATGGGCGCGGACGAACCCTCCGTCAGATGTGGGCACTCGGTACACTTTCTTAGTTGTTCATGAAATGACTCGATGGGAAGCGCCGCTGCGTTTGGATCTTCCAGCAGGCACTTTTCGCACCGCATCGATTAACCTTGCAACAGGGCGACGGTGAACGTTTCGTCGTGATGCAGGGTTTTTCCCTGTACCGGTGACAATTCGCCGTACGTGTAAAACCCGATCGTGGGAATGTCCTTGAACACCGCGAGCGCCTTTGCGGCCTCGTCTTTGAATCGGGTACCGAGCACGAGTTTTCGTCCCGCGCAATCGAAGAGCAACGCCACTTTTCCGTCGGGCAATTGTTCGGTGACATATTGACTTGCCCCGACCGCCGCATCGATCAAATCATCCTTCGTCGCCCGGGTCATGCGCAATTGCGTTCCTTCGGCGACGTCGCCGCTCGATAACAAGCCGCCGCGCGCTTCGTCGACGCCTTGAATGGCGCGCACCGTGAGGATTTGTTCTTCCGGGAGTTTCTTGCGGCCTTCGACCTCCCCGACGATACCGAGAGGAAACTCGATGCCCGCGGTTTCGAGTTTTGCGGCCATGGTTCCGAGGTATTCTTTGTACAAATCGAGCGCCGGGACACCGTCGATTTCGAGGATGACTTTCCGATTCTCGACTTTCGTGACCGTACGCGTCGCACCTACGGGATAAAATCCACTGCGCGCAGCCGTCGCAACTTTGATGTCGCCTTTCAGAGCGACTCCGACCGCGCCGCCCGAGATGGCGCGATTGCCGAAAAACTCGTACGTCTTTTTGAACGTCACGTCATCGGCCGCGACTCCTCCGACGATCGGAAAATCTTCGCCCAGCACCGATTGCATACCTTGCAATATCGGCGTGCTGTTCAACGTAATGCCGTCGGGGAGCAAAATAAAAAGATTCGGCTCGAAATCCTTTATTTGACGCGCCAACGCTTCGCCGACGCCAAAACTGCCGGCCGCAGCGTCTTCGACCATGACCGGAAGGCATTGAACCTTGCCAAGCACCAATCCCATTGCGGTGACCGATTCGGTAAGCGCTTCTTCGTTGTTGATTTCGGCATAACTCGAACAACCAACGAGCTTGACATCGGGACTGAATTCTTCGTAAAGCCCAGCCAAGACTGCGGATACGTCATACTTGGTCGAGACGAACAGCAAGACGAGGTCCGGTTGACGACCGAGGCGATCGATGAGTTCCAACCCTGCATCGACGCCGGCCTGACGTGAATCATCATGAACGATGGATACTGTGGCACCTTGAAGCATATTTTTTTCGTATCGATATTTTCATTCCCGAGCAAGAGGAAATGCGCAGTTTTCTTGCTCGTGATCATTGGGGAATTTGCCGTCGCCGCGAGGCGTCAAAACATTGTCGAGAATGGTATGTCGACCTTCCCGCACCTTGGGGGTCGACCTGACGATTGCATGGGCCGCCTGGGGCGCATACGCAGCGCGACAAGTCATGGCAACAGGTTTGCACCCGCGCTTTTGGCAACCTAGGAATCGTCTCGGGAAAACCCTGATGCCATCTCTCCGACCCGACTGACAGACAAGTCGAATTGCGTTGATTATTGTCCATCGTCGTCGCGGTCGTGGCGGGCCGCCTTCGACGCAAAGGCACACCCTCCGGTGATCGAGGAGTCGTGGGGTCAATTTGTGCATCGATTCCCGCCCGATGGTGGCGTGAGCCAAGGATTTTTCAATCAAATGCGGCATCGCGGCGGAGGGACATTTCGATGTTGAACGTAGAGCAAGCTTTTGCGGAAGTGGCGAGTGTGTATCAGGCATTGACGGGCGAGCCTTTCAAACCGGGTCGCTTTGAATTGCCGCCGGAAATCAATCCACTCGAACACGCGGAGACCAATTACCGGCAATTCAAACGGTTGATGGAGCAGACTCGAACGGCGGGGGAATCTCGCAAAGGAATGAATGCGGTCATGGCGGCCGTGCCTCCACCCGTCGATGTGCTCGAATTCGAGCGTGAGGTGCGTGTTTGTATCGATTTGCCGGGCATCGTGCGCGAGCAGGTGCACGTGTCGGTGCAAGGTGAAGCGCTGTCCGTGCGGGCCGAACGTACGGCGAATCGAAATGGCGCAGGCAATTGCCGCCTCGAAGAACGCACCAAAGGCACGTTCGTTCGCTCCATCGCCCTTCCGCCGCGCGCACGGCGTGAAGGCATTGAAGCGCTTTTGCGCGACGGCGTCCTGACGGTATCGATTCCCACGGACGGATCGCTCAATGACAAGACGGAGATTCCGATCGAGGTCAAGTGAAGAGCGGTGAGTAAAACAAAAAGTGCGGCGCGAGGGCGCCCCGCAGAGAATGGTTTGTCTCTGCATAACCGCGGGGAGAACGTCCCCGCCCCACAAGATTTCCCACGCGATAGCGTTGGAAAGGCAGTACCGCCACGAAGCAATGAGGCTTCGGAGCGTCATCCGATCGAAATAGCCCTGAATCAGGGGGGTAACATCATGGACCAAAAGTCGTTTGAAATCAATCGCCTCAACGTGCTCAATGAATGCCTTTGCGAGACGATCGCCATCTTGGCCCGTGCGCAGCGCATTGGTATGCCGTCGACGAATGCGGGATTGTCCCATACGCCGTTCACGCCGAACTTCTTCGGAGTTCCGGCCATGGATCCCCGCTCGTTCGTCGACTATTCGGGATTGTCGCATTCGCCCTACAACTACGGCGGCGTGTATCCCTATTACAACGCGCACAACCTCGCCGGTTGGACGAACACGTCGGCATTGCCGCAAACCCACGTCGATCCGTTCCTTCGTGATCGCGTCGGCTTCAGCCACACGGGTTTGCCCAATACGGGGTGGACGTTCTCGCCCTACGCTGCGGAAATCGAGCGTCAACGCTTCCAAGCGTTGCTCGCTCGTCAACAATACGAAGCGATGGCCGGTGGCTGGCGTCCCTTCGGCATCTGATCCCGCAGCTCTGAATGCATCGAAGCCCCGATTGTCCGTCGACAATCGGGGCTTGC
Organism: uncultured Polyangium sp.; assembly: GCA_964435055.1. Taxonomy (GTDB): domain Bacteria; phylum Myxococcota_A; class Polyangia; order Polyangiales; family Polyangiaceae; genus Polyangium. The sequence continues at coordinate 6,128 of CAYSYX010000083.1, forward strand.
CCTCGTTCATCTTTTGAGGCTTCGACTCGCCTGCGGCGCTCTGCGCCCCAAACCCGGCGTGACGTTTGTCCGGGCGGGTTTACGTCACGGAATGCAAATGTCGTTCTTGCCGTTGGTTCCCGGCATATTCATGTCGTTGAATTTGTCCTGGCACGTCAATCCCATGGGACACGTGTCGGCCAGGCCCCATTGCGCGCCGCAGATCACCCCGCACATCGTCTTGATGTTGCCCATGGCGTCTTTTGCGGCCAAAGCACAAACACCGGTTCCCGGACCGGGGAAACCATTGGCCATCGAGCAGGTTGTCATGTCCGTTTGACCATTGCACGGAATGGTGCAAATGCCCCCGGTCGCCATTGGATCCAAAAGAATGCACGTGTAATCCGCCGGGCACGGCGTCATTTGATTGCAAACTTGGCCCAGTTTGTCCGCCTTGGGGGTCGCCATCATGCCACCACCGGCACCACCGGTACCCATACCGCCCGTACCATTACCACCGGCGCCGCCCGTTCCGCTCGACGATGTGCTATTGCCGGAGCTCGACGTCACCGGGTCTTCGCCGCCTTCTCCACCGCCACCAGCGGGGGGGCTCGGATCCGAACATGCCGCAAGAACTGCTCCAAAGAAAAAGACCGCCAACAAGCTCGACTTCATGTTGCCTCGATTCGTTGCTCCAAGGGCGTTGCTCTCGCCCGCCGCGCCGTCTAGCAGACTCTTTTCGCGCCGGCTACGTTCTCGATGGCTGATGAATTCGATTTCTTTGTAATCGGAATTTTCTGCACGACCGCCTATTCGAGCGTCAAGGCACCAACGTCTTCCAAAACTTGATCCAACGTCCGCACAAAGAGCACTCGGTCGTCCACCAGGCGTTGTGGAATCTTTTCGGCAAATCGCACATCGTCCCGATTGTCGGCCGGTAAGAAGATTTTCCGCGCGCGACGTTCGTACGCTCCTTCGATCTTCGCATCCACATCGCCTATTTTGCCGATCGTGAGCACATGCCGCGCATCGCAAATCAATGCGCCCGAATATGCAATGTCCCGCGGAGGTGAAAAACCGAGCATGACGCTCGCGAAGGCCACTGCAATCGGTAACCCCGCGCTGTCTCCCGAAGACGGTTCGTCGTCTTTCGTCATTCGCAAATAATACCGCCGATCGTCCAAGTCTTTGACGACCCGATGCGGATATCGTGCCCGGACAAACGACCTTACGGCGTGAAATATCGCCACCGCACGCATCCGCAAATCCAGCGCGACCGATCCCAACACATCGTCGGCATCCAAGCCCCCGTGACCTTTTCGCACACGCCGACTGTCCACCCAAAGCTCGTGAAGAATGCCCCGTACGTCACCTCCACGCCGAAATGTCGCCGCCGCCAAAACGACATGGTGCGGACCCGTCGATTGCTGCGCGCCGGCCTCGGCGTGTTTCGCGTACGTCGCCGCCGCTGTTTCATCTCCGAATCCCTCGGCGACATGCGAAAGCGCCCAAAGAACATGCATGTCTTGCGGACAAACCTTGTTCCGTTGCTCCAACACCCGGCGGGCTTCTTCGTATCGGGTTCGCGTTCCGAACGTGGAACGAAGATCCTGTCCGGTAAATCGAGAATGCCCGCAAAGCCGTACGAGCACGGTCGCATCGAGTTTGTCCATGTCGGCAACGGCTGCGCGCCGCAATTCGACCGCGCGTGTTTGGTGTTCCAAACGTTCCAGCACATCGGCGAAATAGAAGGCGTCGACCGGGGTCATCTGTCGATGCGCCTCGATTTGGGCGAAGAGCTCTTTGGCTCGAGTATCTTCCCGCGCCCAGACCGCCAAAATCGCCGCTCGTCTGCAATGATCGATCCGTCGCCGATCGCGATGACGTCGGGCAAGCTCGACGATTTCTTGGGCGTCGAACGGGAGACGAGACAAACCTTCCGGCGGAATGTACACGTGCGGCAATGCACCCACGACTTCGCGTAGCGTGAGCGCATGCATGCGCCGTTGAAACAATTCCTCATATCGCGCCTCGAACGCGTCCGCCAATGACTCATGGCCCAGTTTTCCCAACAGTCGCGCAATACGTCGCAACAGCGGCGCTCGTCGCGTCACTAAATAAGCGTGCCGAACCGCGCGTAATGCGCGCCGGATTCGCTCCACCGTCCCTTCGCGTTCGTAAAGCATCGACAAACACAAAAGGCGCTCGACGTCGCTCGCCAATCCCGGTTCGTCCGCAAGATGTTCGAGCGTGACGATTGCGCCGCGTAGGTCATGCGCTTGTTCCAGCAGAAATGCTCGTTCGAGAATGGCCAATTTGTACAGGGCCCGCGTCTCCATTCGCGCGCGAGCGGCCACGCGATCGACGACGCGTAACGCTTGTTGTAAGTTCCCGGAAAAACTCAATCGAAATGCGTGTTCCAAGTCCGCCATGCCCGGAGGCGTCGATATCGGTTCCGTATTTACCGCGGACGGCCGAACCGAAGGTGGTTCCGGCCGTAAACTCGATTCGAAGATGCGTCCCAGCTCGGCCAACGCCGACGGCTCGATGGGATTTCGTTCGGCGACTTGCGTGTGCAATCGAATGCAATCGCCAAGCTCCCCGCGCTGATGATGAATCGCCGCCAAAAGCATCTGGCCGGCTTCGTCATCGGCCGCCAAGGCCAACACGCTGCGGGCTTCCGCCTCCGCTTGATCGGACAAACCCGCCTCGAAACATAGCCGCGCAAGCAGCAAATGCTTGCGCTTGCGACGGTTTACGCCGGCGTTTGTCTTGTCACGCACCTGCCGACGCTCGGGATCCATTTCGAGCAATCGGGCCAACTGCCGGACGAGGTCGTCATCCAGTCCTTCGGACGCGAGGTTTTCCTCGAGCTGATGCGAAACCGCCTCGATTGGTGTACGCACGTTTTCCTCGCGATCCCAAATGTACAATCACGGGTTTTGAGAAAAGTACCATTGCGGACTTACACCGTCGGCATCCGCGACCGGATGGCTTGCGCTTTGGGCGGCAAAGGTTCGTGCCGCACGTAATGACGTCCGGCCAAAGCCCGATCGATCACGTTGAACAATGCCCGCTCCGACGCCCCTTTCGGCACCCATCCAATGTTCAGCTCGGCCAAACGCAATTCCAGTGAACGCGCAATCGGTCCGCTCGTGACGACCGCCGGCACGCCCAACGACGCCGCGTCGATGATCAATCGAAACCCGCCTTGCGTATGTCCAGGCAAACACAGATCCGCAAAAACGAAATCCGGATGCCGCGTCAACAAAGCGTCCAGCGCACCGGGAACATCCGACGCTTCGATGATCAACGCCGGCGCCAGTTTGTCGCCAATGAGCGTCGCCATGAGCGTGCGTCGGGTCGGATCTTCATCGGCGATGAGGATCCGCATCGGTGTTGCTTTGATCGAATGGAGTAGTTTGTCGCGTCTGAACCGAAACTCCAGCGTGTCGCCCATACGTTCCTCCCTTGGCGCGAAGCCCGAGTTGGCCATGTCGGGCTACATGCGACCATCGGGAGAATGAGGCGACTGTCGTCGGGAAAAACCTGATTCAATCGAGCGTAGTCATGCCGCGCGGCGATTCAACGCTTCGTCCAGAATGGACAAACACCCGTCGAGCGAATCACACGCATTGAGCATTCGACGCAAAGCCGCCGCGCCGTGAAGGCCGTGCAGATATCCCGCCAAATGCCTCCGCGTCACGCGCACGCCCGCCAATTCCCCACGTTGTCGAGCATTGCGGACCAAGTGCTCTTTGCACAAACCAATTCGCTCTTCAGCCGTGGGCGGATCGATTTCTCGCCCCTCACGCAACAGCGCATTGCATTCACGGAAAATCCACGGATGCTCGATCGCTCGACGACCCACCATGACGCCTTCGCAACCCGTTTCTTCCAAGGCCCGTCGAGCGTCCTGGGCGCTTTTGATATCGCCGTTGACGATGACGGGAATCTTGACGACCTCCCGCGCTCGCCGCGCCCATTGCCAATCCGCCGCGCCGGAATGACCCATGTTCGCCGTGCGGCAATGAATCGTCAATGCGGCGACCCCCGCGTCCTCGAGACGCCGCGCCAAGTCGATGATCGGCATTTCCGATTCCGGTCCCCAACCGATACGCGTTTTCACCGTGACCGGCATTTGCACGCGTTTGACCACCATTTCGGCCATGGCCACCATCGCGGACGGATTACGCAACCATCCGGCCCCGGCCCCTCGACCGGCGATTTTCGGCACCCAACATCCACAATTGATATCGATGAACGCCGGCCCGGCCGCTTCGGCCACTTCGGCCGCCTCCGCCAAGCGCTCGGGATCCGAACCGTAGATCTGAATCGCCGTCGGCTGATCCTCGGCAGCGAGCGTCAACTTGCGTTTGGCATTCCGACACCCGCGCAAGAGCCCTTCCACATTGACAAACTCGGTGACACACAGTTCCGCGCCGAGGTCTCGACACAAAGCACGAAAAACCGCGTCCGAAACATCCTCCATCGGGGCGAGGATGACGGGTCGTGAGGCGAAGAGTTCTTGAAAATGTTGGGGTTTGACAGACACGACGGGCCTCGAAACGCCGCACGTTAGAGCATGGAGATCGCAATTGTGCCAGTACGTCGCGTCTTTTTGCTCGTACACTCGCGCCATGATGCTGCCGCGTTTTCTGTTTCCATCGATCTTGGCTCTCGCCGCGACCGCTTGCGGAGGCCCCGGATATCAAGATCCCGCGACGCCTTCGTTGCTCTCGGGTTCGTCTTATTCAGCGCCATCATCTCCCTCGTTTTCCGGTCCGAGCAGCCCTTCGATTCCTCATCACGATGCCCGCGGCGATCTCATCGTTCGTCCCGATCTCGTGTGCGTGCCGTTTGTCCTGCGCCTCGACGGCCCCGATGCAAAAGCCGCCCTCGCGACGCTCGAAAAGGCGACGCAAGCCATCCAAGAGCGGTTTGGCGCGGCCACCAATGGTTTGTCCGTTACGACGATGCTCGGCGTGAACGTTTCGATCATGCATGCCGGCAAAGCGAAGAGCGACGAACCTCCGCAGTTTGTCGTGACCGTAGACGGCAGCGTGGAGGTTCCTCTCGCCGCGGATGCCAACTACTGGGCGCGAGCGCGTTTGTTGTCGTCGCTCGTGCAGGCGTCCGCCGATCCGAAACCCCTCGTGCCCAAAGCTCCGGAAGATCAGCCGCAACTCGACAGCGCGTTCGGAGCGCCTGAAGTGAAGGTGAAAAGCCCCGAAGCTTTTCGTTCCGAGCTCGTGAAGCGTTGGGTGGAACGGACGCGAACGTTCGCGAAGGCGGCCGAATCGGAAAAAGCGCCGCTGAATCTCGCCAATTGCGATCCTCCGCAGGCCATCTCGCAAACGCCCATCTCCATCGAACAGGTCGGTCTGTCGTTGCCTGTGCAATGTCGCGTCGACGTGGTTCGCGCGACCCCCTGAATCATCCCCGACGTGGTTGCCTTGATTGGCACACTTTGGCCGCGTCAAAAGCCGTCCAAACGCGCTCCTCGCATCGGCACTACTCTTGCCTGTAGCTGCCCACGATAAGCTTTCGTCGGATTCTCGAAAGGAGACCTTCATGCGACCTCGATTTGCTCTTTCCGCCCTTTTTGCCGCCGGTTTCGCGATGTTTGGACAGACGCACGACGTGTCCGCGTGTGGCGCGTGCATCCCGCCTCCTGGGGAAAACACGGTCGTGACGGGTCATCGCATGGCCCTGTCTCTTTCGCCGAAACAAACGGTGCTCTGGGATCAAATCGAATACTCGGGTGCGCCCGAGAGTTTTGCGTGGGTTCTTCCCGTCAAACCAGGAGCCGTCGTTCAGGTCTCATCGGACGCTTGGTTCGACACGCTCGATGCCGCGACGAACACTCAAATTTTTCAGCCGTCCATCAATTGTGACAACGGCGGTGGTTCCGGTTTCGGTTGCGGAATGTCCGATGAAAGCTTGGCAGGCCGCGCGTTTGACGATGGGCCCAACGCTGCCGGAGGGCCTTCGGTGAACGTCGTTTCGCGAGGGACGGTTGGTCCTTACAGTACGGTCACGCTCAACACGCAGACGCCCGGAGCGCTCAACACGTGGCTCACGGACAACGGTTTTGCGATCGATCCCGCGACGCAGCCGGTCGTGGATGCGTACGTCGCCGAAGGTTTCGACTTCATCGCGTTGAAGCTTCTGCCCAACAAAGACGTGAGCGCGATGCGTCCGGTGCGGGTGGTTCAAGAAGGCGCAAATCCCACGCTTCCGCTGCGCATGGTGGCGATCGGTTCCGGGGCCAACGTCGCCATGACGTTGTTCCTCATCAGTGAAGGTCGTTTGGGGGCAAAAGATTTCGCCAACGCGGTTGTCCCGACAGACTTGATTGCCTGGGACTTCAAGAGCAGCTCGTCGAACTACAGCGACCTGCGCCAATCGTTGCTTGCAGGAAATGGCGGCGCCACGTGGCTCACGACGTTCGCGTTTCAAGGTTCTCTGCTCGGACAGCTCCAGGGTTTGCCCGGATTCATGAGCGGCACGCGCGTATACAGTTCGCCGAGCGGCGGCATCCTTTCGGACACGATCGCGACGGCGTACGTTCGTCAAGGTCTCGACGCCGGACAACAGGCCGGCGACGAATGCATTCCGGCGTTGGGCGGTATTTCCGCGAGCTCGCAGGTGGTTTCGAATCCGTGTCCCTTGGGCAAACCTTTCGATGATCCGTCATGCGGCAGCGTTGCTTCGGGCAGCATCGACGCGCGCACGCTCGTGTGCGGGTTGGGTTTGCCGGAACCGCTCGACGACGTCGCCGTGGCGATGAATGGTTTGCACCCCAATGATGTTTGGATCACGCGCATCGAAGCGAATCTTCCCCGCGAGGCGCTGCAGAAAGACCTGACCGTGGAAGCGGCGGGACAAACCTCGACCGTGGACAATTTGCGCATCGCCGGGCTGGCGAAAAATGTCGAGGTGGTGTGTGGAGATTCGAACGCCACGATCGTGCCTCCCGGCGTGCTGCCGCCCGTCAAAGGCCCCGGCGGTCGAGAAAACCTCGTTGTTTTGATGGGTTTGGGGCTGGTTGCTTTGGCCGCCATGGCTCGTCGTCGCTTCGTGACCGTTTGACGTCCAACGATCGCGTGTCTTGATCGAGCACACACGTCCCGGATGTGGTAGTCGCAAGGCATGGCGACTCCCGTCCGTCCTTTTTCCAATCCTCCTCCGGGCAACTTCATTCGACGTCTGATCATCGCGGCGGTCGTCCTGATCGTTTCCGCCATCGCGCTTTCGTCGTGTCTGATTCGCGTCGACGCGGGACATGTTGGTATTCGCGTGAAGCTCGCCGGAAGCTCGCGCGGCGTGGACGACATTCCCGTCGTGACCGGGTGGGTGGCCTATAACCCGCTCACCGAACAGCTCATCCTGTTTCCCACGAGCGTCCAGAACATCGTCTGGACGAAAGATCCGCACGAGGGCAGTCCGAAAGACGACTCGATCACGTTTTCCTCGCAAGAAGGCGTGAACATCAACGCCGACATTGGTTTGTCGTTCCATATCGAGCCGTCGATGGCGCCGCATTTGTATTTGCGTTTTCGTAAATCGGACTTGGGCGAATTAGCCAATGGGTACGTGCGCAATACGATGCGCGAAGGCTTCAATATCGTCGCGTCGCAAATGCCGGTCCAAGAAATCTATGGTTCGGGCAAATCGAAGCTCGTGCAAGACGTGCAAAAGCGCATGTCCGATCAATTGAGCAAAGACGGGTTCGTCATTGATCAGCTGACGATCAACGGGGCCTTGCGTTTGCCCGAGAACGTAGCGAGCGCCATCAATCGCGCCATGGAAGCCACGCAAAATGCCATTCAAGCAGAAAATCGAGTTCGTCAGGTAAAAGCCGAAGCCGAACAGGCCATTACGCAGGCCGAAGGTCAGGCATCAGCCGCCAGGGCTCGCGCCAAAGGTGAAGCCGACGCGAAACTCATTACGGCGAAAGCGGAAGCCCGGTCGAACCTGATTTTGAAGTATTCGATGACGCCCGGGGTTTTGCAGTATCGCGCGCTCGAACGGTGGAATGGTCGATTGCCGGTGATGAACGGCGGCGGCGCGATGCCCATGCTCACGTTCGACGTGGACAAACTCGGCAAAGGCGGCGACGACGACGAAAAGAAATTGATCGAATTGCTCGGTCAAGAAGAGGAAATGGAAAAGCGCGAAGCGGACGCGAAAAAGGCTGAAGCGGCTGCGGCAAAGGGCGAACAGAAAGACGCCAAGGCTCCCGCACCGCCTGCGGCACCTCCCGCAACCCCGGCGAAGCCGTGACTTGGAGGCGAAGGGATTCAAACTTGTGATAGGGTGTTTGTGATGGCGCACAAAGAAGCGATTGGCATCTCTACGGAAGAGCCGCTCGACATGGCCGACGCCACAATGCCGGTCCCCGATGGTGCTCGATCGGACGAGGAGTGGGTGGCCGTGGTCGAGCGTCGTGCACGACGAGCGCTTGCAGGTGAACCCGGGATTTCATGGGCAGACGCTCGAAAAGACCTCGAGCGTCGATTTGGTTCTTTTTGAAAAACCTCACGCTCGATCCAGACGCGCTTGCTGAACTGGAAGAGGCTGCTGCATGGTATGAGCAGCAACGGCCGGGATTGGCGGTGGTGTTTCTCCGTGAAGCCAAGGCTGTTTTTACGCACGTTCGCGAACGTCCGAGGCTCTTTTCACAGCTTGCACTTGCGTCAGACCTGGAAGTACGTCGTGCACTTCTAAAGCGGTTCCCTTACGCGGCAATACTTATCGAGCTCACCGCGGAAGTTCGAATCATCGCGATGGCCCACACCAAACGACGAGAGAATTATTGGCTGGGACGACTGCGGAGTTTGTCCGAGGGATGACCTTCGTCTCTATAACCTCTGCTCCACACGCGTGCGCCGGTTGAGCTCTTCGAGCCACTTGCGCTTGGCTTTCTCCAAAATCTCCGTCTGAAGCATCCCCACCATCTCGTCTTTGTGCTCTTCGTAGCCCTTGAAGCGCGACGGCCGACGCGACTGCAACTTGAAGATCACGATGCCGCGATCGACCGTGATCGGATCGGAAATCTGCTTCGGTTCGAGCGCCATCACGGCATTTTCGAATTCCGGAGCCAGCACCGGCAACTGACCCGCTCGGGCCGCT
>CAYSYX010000083.1:15254-26294 GCA_964435055.1 uncultured Polyangium sp.
CTTGTGAACCTTGCGGCGTGCGAATACCCAAGTCTCCGCCTTGATCCCGCGTGCTCGTTTCATCCGAATACGCCTGCGCCAACATGGCAAAGTCTTCGCCTTCGCGGGCGCGCGTGACGATCTCTCCGGCGAGCTTCTTGCGATCTTCGATGACCGCGGCACTCGCTCCGGGAACGATCTGCAGGACAATCCACGACGGGTGATATTCGCTTTGTTTTCGTTCTTCACGAAGCGTGCGATCGTACATCGCCTTGACGTCGTCTTCCGTGATGCGCACGCGTCCCCGCACGCGCAATTGCAGCATTTTTCCTTCGAGGATCTGGCGGCGGATTTCGTCGCGATAATCTTGTTCCGACATGCCGGAACGCGTCTTCGCCGCCTTGACCAGCTCGGGCACACTCATGCGCGTACCCGCAGCGATGTTGCGCAGAGCATTGTCGATCTCTTCGTTTGTCACGGACACACCCGCGCGCACGGCGGCTTGCGCTTCGAGCTTCTCGTCGATCATCTTCGAGAGCATGTCCTTGAAGACTTCGGATTCCGCGGCGGCCTGCTCCGCGCCCGGACGAACTCGCTGCTGGATCTGAATCAGGAAAGGCTTTGCCCGGGCCCGCAATTCCGACAGCAAGATCGGATCATCACCGACGATGGCGACGATACGTTCCACGACGATCGCTTCTGCCGGTCGAGGACAAACAGCGGTCAGAGCCAGCAAACCGAGCCCCAAAAATAACGAACGAGCGCGCATTCGATGGGTCACGTAGCACAGGTTCGGAGAGTCGTCACTTGGTTGTGATATCCACGCACTGAAGTTCCGTCGGGACCATCTGCACGCAGCCCGTCGCGAAGCCGCAAACGTTTTTGCCCATGCATTCGCAGGAAATTTGCCCGTTGCATGACGCCGGTGGATCGACGCAATGTTTACCCGGGATCATCATGGTGTTCGTATTGACGCACGCCTGTCCGCTCTGGCATTGCGTGCAGGATCCGACTTCGCTGCATTCGCTCACGGCGATGCAGCCGCCCCAGCAACCGTTGACGACAATCGGGGTTTTTCCGGGCGGACAAACCGGCGGCAACGATTTACAGATCGCATGCGCTTGATTGCAATCGGCATCGACGACGCATTGTCCGGCGCGACAAACGGTCGCCGGCTGGCCGATTCCAATGGATTCGCAGCTGAGCGCGAAGCATTCCATCGACGGACAATCGGGGGCCGTTTCTCCCTGCGCCAGACCTTCGCAGCGACAACAATCATTCAAAAGTACACATTCGGCGTCCGTCGAACATTCCGGAGGCGGAGAAACAACGGTGCCTCCCGCGCCGGTTCCACTTCCACCGGAACCTCCAAAGCCGCCATTTCCACTCGACGACGAAGTCGATGAAGAGGACGAAGACGACGAAGACGACGTCCCCGAGGATGTCGTAATGACCTCCGAGCCGCACCCCAGGAAGACCGCCAAACCCAAGAAAGACAAACCAGCGTAGCGCATGAGCCAAGACCCTGCTTTCAAGCCGTTTCGCGAATCATCGAGCGAATCGCATGCGTGACGGCTCCCTCCGAAGAATACTTACTGGCCCAACCTCGCGCCCGAATTTTCGACGTATTCAAGCGATACACCGGCACGTCGCCTTTCCATCCGCGTGCGCCGCCGGTGAATTCGTACGTCACGTTCGACAAATTCATTTCCCGCACCACGATATCGGCAATTTCGCGTACCGTGATATGATCGTTCGTGCCCACATTGAAGTATTCATAAGGCCCGCGGCGTTCGAGTTCCAAAAGGGCAAACGCATCGAGCACGTCGAAGACGTGAATGTACGGCTTGCTTTGCATTCCGTCGCCCAAAATGAGGAGTTTTTGAGGATTCGCCCGCAATTTGCGGACGAAATCGTATCCGACGCCGTGGGTTTGGCGCGGACCCACGACATTGGCGAATCGAAACACCGTGCCTTCGAAATCGAACATGTGGCAATAGGCGCTGATCAAAGCTTCCGCAGCGAGTTTTCCCGCGCCGTACGTCGAAACGGGAATCATCGTCGGCCAATCTTCGGCGATCGGCGTCGGAGGTATCTCGCCGTAAACTCCGCTGCCCGATGTAAAACGAATCCGCCGCACACCCGTTTTGCGCATGGCTTCGAGCACGTTGCGGCACAACATCGTTCCATTGTCGAAATCGATGTCGGGATTGACGACGGCCTGAGCAATGTCGGCATTCGATGCGAAATGATAAACGACATCGTGCCCGGCGATCGACTTCGTGAGCAAATCCGGCTCGCGAATGTCCCCTCGAATCACCGTCAAACGCGGATTGTCCCGGACCTTCTCCAGGTGTTTTTCCGTTCCCGTCAGGAAATTGTCGAATACCGTGATGGTCGCGTCGCTCGTGGAGAGCAATCGTTCGACCAAATGCGAACCGATGAATCCTGCGCCGCCCGTGATGAAAAACTTGGTTGTCATCTGCATCGTCCTTTAGAGCAACGTCGTGCCGAAATAGTCAAAGTCGTAATGCAGCTCCATCAGTCCTTCGGCTTCCATGGCTTGACGAACCGGGGTGGGGTCCGGCGTGTAAAACATCAAAAATCCGCCTCCACCCGCGCCGATGAGCTTTCCTCCGATCGCTCCGTGCGCGCGACCCAAATCATACCAACGATCGATGTCCGAATTGGTCATCTTCGACGAACGCTTTTTCTTCCATTGCCAATGCTCGTCGAGAAGCCGACCGTACGCGTCCAAATCGCCGAGCTCGAGGGTGCGCTTCGATTCGTAACCGATGTTTTTGATGAAGTGCAAATTCTCCATCATGTCTTGGCTGTGCGCGCGGCTCTTGTCGTCCTGTTCCTTCAAAATGGACGAAGCTTCGCGCGTGATCCCCGTGCAAAAAAGCAAGAGCCTTTGGGTGAAACGCACGAGCACGGGTTCTTCCACCGCGAGCGGCGTGACGACGACGGTATCGTCCGGCCGAAATTCATAACAATTCACGCCTCCCAATGCGGAAGCATATTGATCCTGCTTGCCGACCGGCTCGCGTAAAAGATTGATTTCGATGTGCGACGCCATCTCCGCGAGATCTCGTTGGGAAAGCGTTTTGCGCGAAAAACGAGCCAACGCTTTGAGCAGCGACACGCCGAAGCTGCCCGACGAACCCAAGCCCGTACCGGCGGGAATGTCGGCCATCGTCGTGATTTCCAGCTGCGGCTCGTTGATTTCCAATAAATTCAGCGCTTCGCGAATGATGGGATGCTTGATTTCGCTGTTGTGCGCGACTTGTTCGATTTTCGAGTATCGCACCAAAATGCGCTTTTCAAATGTCCGGTGCACCGAAACATACACGTGCTTGTTGATGGCCCCGGCAATCAGGAACCCACCGTGACTGCGGTAATACGATGGCAAATCCGTGCCGCCGCCACCCAGGCTGATTCGTAAAGGACTACGCGCAATGATCATCGCTGCTTCCGGATCGTCGTTTCGCTGAAGGTTCGTCAAAGAAGCGGGCTTTTTACAGACACACCCGTTTGTCGGGGCGCGAGCTTAGCACGGCTTGTGAAAAATCACGAACAATCCGCGCCGCCCCTCGGCGAGTTCGTCACTCTGTAACAGGTCGGCAGCGGCCTGGAAGGCTTGGATCGCGAAAAAAATTCGCCGTCTGCGATAGGCGATCAGGGGCGTGTGATCGTGGTAACGCCGGGGGCCGAGGTTCGACGGCGATTTTGCTTCACGAATACCTTTCGCTTTCTCACAAAGTCGGCTATGGTTCGCCGCCCGAGGCGGGTTTGGATCGAGATTCGCCCACACCGGCCTCCAATAGACCTTGTTTTCTGCGCGGAACTGCCCGCCGCTCACCAGATGAAAACGCGATGAACAACTCCACGTCGACCATTTTCTGGACCCACACGGACGAAGCGCCCGCTCTCGCCTCGTACTCGTTTCTCCCCATCGTCAAGGCATTCTTGAAAGGCACGGGCGTTGCCGTCGAGACGCGGGATATCTCGCTCTCCGGCCGCATCATTGCCACGTTTCCCGAAAATCTCACCGAAGCGCAGCGTATCGCCGACGAACTCGGCATTCTCGGCGAATTGACCCACAAGCTCGAAGCGAACATCATCAAGCTCCCCAACATTTCCGCTTCGATCCCGCAGCTCAAAGACGCCATCGCGGAATTGCAGGCTCAAGGGTACAACGTTCCGAATTATCCGGAAGCACCCAAAGACGACGCGGAAAAAGCCATTGCCGCTCGATATGCCAAGGTGCTCGGCAGCGCGGTCAATCCCGTCTTGCGTGAAGGCAATTCGGATCGTCGCTCGCCGCTCTCCGTCAAAGAGTTTGCCCGTAAAAACCCCCATAAGCTCGGCGCCTGGTCGCGCGATTGCAAGTCCCACATCGCCAATATGACCGACGGCGATTTCTTCGGCAGCGAAAATTCATTGACGCTGGGCAAAGCCACCGACGTGCGTTTCGAGTTCGTCGCGGCGGATGGCACCGTGACCGCATTGAAGAAAAAGGTCGCTTTGCAGGAGGGCGAAATCCTCGATTCGTCGGTCATGCACGTCGCGGCTTTGCGCGCGTTTTACGCGGAACAAATTGAAGAAGCGAAAGCCCAAGGCCTCCTTTTGTCCGTGCACCTCAAGGCCACGATGATGAAAGTCTCCGATCCCGTCATGTTCGGGCACCTCGTCACCGTGTACTTCAAGGACGTTTTCGACAAACACGCCGCCACGTTCAAGGAGCTCGGCGTCAATCCCAACAATGGTTTGGGCGACGTTTACGCGAAGATTCAGTCGCTCCCCGCCGAGAAAAAAGCGGAGATCGAAGCCGACATCAAGGCGACCTACACGCATCGTCCGCCGCTCGCCATGGTCGATTCCGATCGTGGCATTACGAATTTGCACGTGCCGAACGACGTCATCATCGACGCGTCGATGCCCGTCGTCGTTCGTGATTCCGGCAAAATGTGGGGACCCGACGGAAAACTCCACGATACCAAGGCGCTCGTGCCCGATCGTTGTTACGCCGGCATTTACACCGCCATCTTCGACGATTGCCGCGAACACGGTGCATTGGATCCCAAAACCATGGGCAGCGTGCCGAACGTGGGCCTCATGGCGCAAAAAGCCGAAGAATACGGCTCGCACGACAAAACCTTCATTGCTTCGGCGCCCGGCACCATGCGTGTCGTCGACGAAGCCACGGGCAATGTATTGCTCGAACAAAAGGTCGAAACGGGCGATATCTTCCGCTCCTGCCAAACCAAGGACCTGCCCATTCGTGATTGGGTCAAGCTCGCGGTTCGTCGCGGCAAAGCAACGGGCGCGCACGTCGTGTTCTGGCTCGACCGCAACCGCGCGCACGACGCGCAGGTCATTGCCAAGGTCGAGACGTATCTGAAGGACCTCGACACGAGCGGCCTCGAAATTCGCATTTTGGCGCCCGTCGAAGCGATGAAGTATTCGCTCGAGCGCATTCGCAAGGGTCAGGACACCATTTCGTGCACGGGCAACGTGCTTCGTGATTACCTCACGGACTTGTTCCCGATTCTCGAAATCGGTACATCCGCCAAGATGCTCTCGGTCGTTCCGCTGCTCGCGGGCGGTGGTCTTTTTGAAACGGGCGCGGGTGGCTCGGCGCCGAAGCACGTGCAGCAATTCCAAAAGGAAGCGTATCTGCGTTGGGATTCGCTCGGTGAATTCTCGGCGCTTGGCGCGTCTCTCGAACATGTTGCCCTGACGTTCAGAAATGATCGTGCGGGTCTCATGGCGGAAACGCTCGATCAGGCCATTGGCAAGTTCCTCGATACGAACAAGTCGCCGGCGCGTAAAGTCGGTGAAATCGACAATCGCGGCAGCCATTTCTATTTGGCGCTGTACTGGGCCGAAGCGTTGGCGGCGCAAACGAAGGACGCTGAAATTCAAGCGCGCTTCGTGAATGTTGCCAAGCAAATGAGCGAAAACGAAGCCAAGATCAATGGCGAGCTCATCGGTGCGCAAGGCAAGCCGCTCGATTTGGGTGGGTATTACCATCCCGATCCGGCGAAAGTCACGGCGGCCATGCGTCCGAGCGCCACGCTCAATGCCATCATCGATGGATTGATGTGACAAACCTCGCGAATCCCCGCGCGTATGGGCATTGCATGCGCGCGGGTGAATTCGTTTCTTGATGAATGGACGCATTCGCGTGTTGCCTTCCTCCCTGCGTCCTGCGATTTCCGCAAAATGGATTCGCCGCAGCGCCGCGTTGCTCGAAATGAACGTCTTGGTTACGCTTGGCGCGATGATGCTCAGCGGCGTCGTGCAAGACGCGCATGGCGAACTCGACGGGCGTCTTCCATTGCACGTTGGCGTTGGCATTGTACCGATTCTCTTGATTGCCGTGGTGTATGCGGCTCAGCGGATCACTCGGCCACGTCGATTTGCGTTTGTGATTGCGGGAGCGCTCGTGTGCGGGGTCGGCGCGGCATTACATCCGGCCATCGACATCGGTTCACGATTGCTCGATGGATTGCGTGGTCTTGTCGCAGGCGCGATTCTGACCGGGATCATGATGACGCTCGACGATGAAGGAACGATGCTGCAAGAAGGTGACATCAAGCCGTGGCGGGAATTGTTTTTTGCGATGTTGTTGATTACGTTTGGAACGTTCCCGGCAATGATCTGGGGCGGGTTTGTCTTGGCGGTGCTCAGTCTTTTGATGGGAATCGGTTTTCTTTTCCGCTGCATTCGTTACGACGCGCCCGTGGTCGTGCCGCGAAGAAATGCCGGTGCGGCATTCCGAATTTTTCTGGCGATGCTATTTGTGTTGTTGGGGCTGGGATTTTTGGTGGTTTGTCCGATGATCTCGCTCGGAATGGAGCGTTTTCCTTGACGCGTTGTTTTTATTTGGCGAAGAGCGCCATTTGATATTCGATGAACGCAAGAGCCGGCGCGATCGAATCTTCCCGGCGTAAATGTTCTCCAAGCGCCTCTGCATTTCGCCGATAATCCGCATTCTTCACGAGATCTTGCAGGGCAGCCGCGAGCTTGTCCACGGTCAGATCTTTTTGGGCAATGGGCGAGGGGCCTGCTCCGAGGGCGTGAACTTGTCGTCCCCAGGCGGGTTGGTCCCCGAAAAACGGACAGATCAGACTTGGTTTGCCCGCGCGTAGTCCCGCGGCCGTCGTACCCGCGCCGCCGTGATGAACGACTGCGGCCATACGCGGAAATAACCAAGAATGCGGGGCACCATCGATTTGCAGGATCGAATCGGGTAAGTTTTGGGCATTGATTCCGCCCCAACCCGTCGATAAAATCGCGCGTACATTGGCTTTTTTCACAGCGTCGACGACGATTTGACTCACTTTGGCGGTTTTCGAGCCTGCCATGCTCCCGAAGCCAATGTAAATGGGCGTTTCGCCCGCATTGATGAAATCGACGAGGGATTGTGGGGGTTGCCAATCTTGGGGTTCATCCAAGAACCAATACCCCGTCATGGACGCGTATGCGGGCCAATCGCTCGGAAACGGGACGACGTGACGGCTGATTCCATGCATCACGGCAATGGGCGGTCCTGCGGGTGTATTCACAAGGCTCACTCGTTGTAGGTTTGGCATTCCGTGCTCCTTTCGCCAGCGCTTGACGTACTTGCCAAACCCCATGGCGGCGAGACCCATGAGCAATTTCGATGTGAAACGATTGTACCATCCGCCGAGTTTCCAAGTGGGAAAGCCAAACGCTGGAAATGCCGCCGTGGGTACCAACATGGGTGCGAGCAGCGCGAGAATCACAGGAATGCCGAGTTTCTGAGCGAAATGCGGCGCGCCGTAACCTTTGGGGTGATACACAATCACGTCGGGTTTGCCCTTTTCTGCGGCGGCCCAAGTATCCTCGAGCATCTGCATTTGAAAAGCAGCGGATTTTTTGAACAATTCCGCATACACTTTGATCGTTTGCCATAACGATTTGCCACCGTCGAAGACCGCACGTCCCGCGTTCGTGTTCATCAATTCGACGATTTCGTCGCGCGTGGGTTCGAATGCCAAGCCGTATTCGGTCACGAACGACCGGAAATTGGTCGTCGTGCAAATCGTGACCTTGTGTCCGTTTCGTTCAAGCCCGAGTCCCAATGCGATGTAGGGCTGGACGTCTCCGCGCGTTCCCAAGGCGATGATCAATATTTTCATGCGGCTTCGCAGCGTTGTGTCATCATCTTTACCGACTGTAAAGACTGGAGGAGCTTATATGCTTGGATTTAGGGGACGGGGACGAATAAAGGCGAACGTTTGCGCGTGGTTTGTCGTCGCGTTGACGGGTATCGGGGTGGTTTCATGCGACGGCGGCGGAATTCTGGGCGGCGGTAACGGCGATTCATGCCGGTCGAATGACGATTGCGGAAGCGATCTTTATTGTTTCGGCCCGAATCGGCCCAATGTCTGCGGAATTCCTCCGCATGAGTTCTGCGCTTCGAATGCCGATTGTCCGATGGGCGATGTTTGTCAGGCTATCTTCGACAGTTGCAGTCAGGATGGTCTGGGGTCGGAATGCAATGTCCCATGTAATGCAAATTCATGTGGTATGGGATTTCGTTGCAATGCCGGGGGAGCCTGTGAACCGATTCCATGTGACGAAGGTTTTACCTGTCCCGACCGACAGAAATGCGATTCGGCGCTGGCGCATGACATGACGTTGCCCGTGCATGCGCGGACGAATGGCTGCGTGAATATCGATTGCATGGCCGACAGCGGATGTCCGACGGGGAAGTTTTGCGTGGATGGTTATTGCCAGGATGGACTCGGCACGTGCGGGGAAGAAATGATTGTGCCGTGACAAACGAATTCGTCGTGCATTGAGGTCGAAAATGAACAGAGCCCGCGCTGTCTCTTCGACCGCGCAGGCTCTCGCGAAACGTTTGTCGGGAAATGCGTTTTACGCCGCCGGCGTCGCCTTCACGACGTCGATGATGCCCTGAACGCTCTTCGCGCTCGTCGCGAGCATCGCCTTCTCTTCGTCCGTCAGCTTCAGCTCCACGATCTTCTCCACGCCGCGTCCGCCGATCACGACCGGCACGCCCATGTAGAGATCCTTGTAGCCGTATTCGCCGTCGAGATACACGGCGCAGGGGAGCACGCGCTTCTGGTCGAGCAAGTACGATTCGGCCATCGCCACCGACGCCGACGCGGGCGCGTAATACGCGCTCGTGCCCATCAGCTTCACGATTTCGCCGCCGCCCGTGCGGGTGCGCTTGATGATCCCGTCGACGACTTCCTTCGACAAGAACTCCGTGACGGCAATGCCGTTGATAGTCGTGGCCGAAAGAACCGGCACCATGTCATCGCCGTGGCCGCCGAGCACCATCGCGCGGACGTCCGTGATGCTCACGTTCGCGGCACGCGCCAAGAAGAGCTGGAAACGCGCGCTGTCGAGCACGCCGGCCATGCCGACGACGCGCTCACGCGGCAGACCCGTCGCGCGCTTGAGTTCGTACACCATCGCGTCGAGCGGGTTTGAAATGACAATCACGAATGCGTCGGGACAATTTTCCTTCACGCCCGCCGCAACGCTGCGGATGATCGGCAGGTTCGTCGCGACAAGGTCATCGCGGCTCTGGCCGGGTTTGCGCGGGATACCCGCGGTGATGATCACGACGTCGGCGCCTTTGCAGTCCGCCCAGTCGCTCGTGCCTTTGATGTTCGCGTCGTAGCCGATGACGCTGCTGTTTTGCTCGAGGTCGAGTGCTTTGCCTTTTGCAAAGTCCGTCTTCGCCGGGATGTCGAAGAGAACGATGTCGCCAAGCTCCTTGCGTGCGCAGAGCGCTGCAAGTTCGCCGCCGATGTTGCCTGCTCCAATGAGTGCGATCTTCTTCCGAGTGCTCATGCGCGCCATTTAGCACCCCGCGCGCCTGAACTGAACCCGGTAGGTGCCTCGCGCAAAAGTTGCGCTAACGTCGCGCGCATGGTGGACATCGAACTGGTCCGAAAAGCGCTCCAAACGACGCTGAACAGCACTGATCTCGGTGCGCTGGGCACGAAATACGAAGGCAAAGTTCGCGACAACTACACGACGAGCGACGGCCGAAGGTTCCTCGTCTCGACCGATCGCATCAGCGCCTTCGATCGTGTCCTCGGAACCCTGCCGCTCAAAGGCCAAGTCCTCAATTTGCTCGCAGCACACTGGTTCGAAGCGACGAAACACTTCGTACCGAACCATGTCCTTTCCGTGCCCGATCCGAACGTCCTCGAAGCTCGAGAATGCGCGCCTTTGCCTGTGGAAATGGTCGTTCGCGCGTACATCACGGGCGTCACGTCCACGAGCATCTGGACGCATTATGCGCGAGGCGAACGCGTCTTTTGTGGACACCGTTTGCCCGATGGTTTGAGCAAGAACGATCGTTTGCCCGCACCGATCCTCACGCCCAGCACCAAGGCTCCCAAAGGCGGCCACGATGTCTCCGCGTCACGTGAAGAGATCCTCGCGATGGGCCACATCGACGCGCGAGACTTCGATCGCGCCGCCGAACTCGCGATGGCTCTGTTTGCGTTTGGACAAACACGCTGCGCAGAGCGCGGGCTGATTCTGGTCGACACGAAGTACGAGTTTGGAAAGACAAATGACGGCGAGGTCGTCGTCATCGACGAAATTCACACGCCCGATTCGTCTCGGTTCTGGTTTGCCAAAACGTACGACGAACGTCGCGCCCGCGGCGAAGAGCCCGAAAGTTTCGACAAGGAGTACGTGCGCCGTTGGCTTGCCGCGCAAGGTTTTACCGGGGAAGGTCCCATCCCGACCATTCCGGATGATGTCCGCGTCGAAGCGTCGCGACGTTACATCGAAGCGTTCGAAACGATCACCGGAACGCAGTTTGTCCCGAACATCGAAGAGCCCGAAGCTCGCATGCGCCGTAACTTGGGTTTGGAAAAGTAAACGCCCCTTTTCAAGCAGATCTCCTGGGGGGTATGGGGGGGGCGAAGCCCCCCATCGAGAACAAAACTCATCGCGTAGCGAACGTTCAAATCAAAGCGAGCGGTTTCAATCCCTGCCCTCAATCCGACGAACGCGCATTCACTCCCGCAG
>CAYSYX010000084.1:0-26225 GCA_964435055.1 uncultured Polyangium sp.
GCCCATAAGGATTGACCGCGGACGGTTCTGGTTTGTCCGTCGGAACTTGCCCGTCTGCTTGCGAGCTTAGTCCCTCGGCCGAGTCGTCTCGTTGCTCTTCGTTCCCTGCCACGCGCTGATGCTACACGTCTCGAGCGTGGATCGGGCAACCGTGGTCGAATGGTTTTCGTGAGGAATTGCGAATCAAAATCGAGTTGAAATGACAAAAAAAGACACCCCGACACGGCGCTTGGAACGACGTGTCGGGGTGTAAGTCGTTTCACTTCGGAGCGGCTTCGCCGGCCGGCTTCGCATCGCCCGCCGGAGCGCCTTCCTTCGGAGCGTCGGCCGCCGGAGCGCCTTCCTTCGGTGCTTCAGCCGCAGCGCCTTCCTTGGGAGCATCGGCCGGCGTCTTGGCTTCTTCAGCGCCGCCGCCGCAAGCAACCGCGAGGAGAGAAACGGAAATCACAACAAAGAGGTGCTTGAGCATGTGAGTAATCCTCCAAACAACGTTGGTGTCTCCCGCAGACGTCCGACCTGCGGCTGCCCCCTTGACGCCCGAGTGTCGGAAAACGGCTCACGGCTTTTGAAAAATTTTTTCTGGTTCGCGTGAGCCGTGACGTGCAGGTTGAGCGTCCTAGCTCGTACTGGGGAATTTGAAGAATGGCGCCGAAGGTTCAGCGAGGACGCTTACGACTCATCGAGTCGCCCGTGCGTTCCATCGAGCCGGAAGCAGCAGTTCCCGCCGTCGTTTCTGCGCCTGATCGTGTGGAAGCGCCGGTGTCGTTACGCGTGGCGAAGACGAATCGAGGCGCGCTTGGGGACTTGCCCGACGCACAACTCGTGGTCCTGAGTGCGGAAGGCAACATGCAGGCGTTCGAGATGCTTTATCGGCGTCATGCGACGTTTGCGATTCACCTTGCAACGCGGATCGAAGGTTCTCCACGCGATGTCGAGGACATCGTTCACGACGCGTTTTTGCGGGCGTTCGAGCGGCTTCGCGATCTCAGCGACAAGGCGGCATTTCGCGGGTGGCTCGGGTCCATCGTCGTGCATGCCGTTCGGTCGAGGATGCGTCGCGCCAAACTCATGAGCGTCCTCGGGTTGGGCCGGTCGAGCGAACCGGTTGACTTGGACGCAATTGCGAGTCCAGATGCATCTCCGCACGTACGCGCGCAACTTGCCCAGATCTATGCTCTTTTGCGTACGCTCTCGGCGGATGATCGCATCGCGTGGACTCTTCGCTACATCGAAGGTCATGAACTCGAATCCGTTGCGGAATTGACTCGTTGTTCGCTCGCGACCGTCAAGCGCCGTATTTCTCGGGCCCAGCAGTTTTTAGATGAGCATTTCGTCGACCCCATCAGCAAGGAGGACGCGGTGAAGAACGAGGTGTCGTCATGACGCGTCGAACCGTGCCTTCGATTCGTCCGAGTGATCTTCGTGATCACGCCGATTCAGCACGTATCGATCGTATCTGGGATCGGATCGAACACGACTTTGCCGCCCGAGCCCCGGACAAACCTCGCAGCGCCACCTCGATGTTTGCTCTCGCCGCCGCATCGCTCGCCATCTTTGCCGCAGGCATCGGCGTGGGTTTTACCCTGCGCCCCGAGCGCGGTGAAACGCCGATCCATGCGACGTCGTTCGACAACGGCGCCGCGCCCAGCGTGCTCGCTGCAGGACGACAAACCGCGCACTTCGATCTGCCCGGTGGAGGCACGTTGACGTTGTCTCCGGGCACGACCGTGGAAATCGATCGCGATGAAACCCAAACGCTGACGCTGCGTTTGCTGCGTGGAGAAGCATCGGCCTTCACGACGAGCGCCGGTCGATCCTCCGAAATTGCCCTCGTCGTCGAAGATGCTCGCGTGCTTGCTCGACCCGGAAGCGAAGTGTTTGTCCGGCGAAACAACACGGACATCGACGTGAGTGTGGCGAGTGGTTCTGCGGAGCTCGTGTGGCCATCGGGCTCGCGGGAACTGTCCATGGGTCAACGCATCGAAGCGGTGCCGATGCGCGTGCTCCTCGCGCCGGTGTCTCAAGTGCCGCCTGTCGAGAATGACGACGACCCGCGTCCGCATCCGACGACATCGCTTCCACAACCGCGAGAAATGTCGCTTCCGCGGCTCATCGAAACGCCGATGGTGACCGTTGCGCCGCCGGATTGGCGCAGTCGATACAACGCGGGCGAGCTCGCGGACGCGCTTTCACTGTTGCGACAAAGTCCAGGTGGAATCGACGGTGCGATCGTCACCGCGCGAAGTGCTGCCGAGCTTGCGGCCATCAGTGACATCGCGCGTTCCAAAGGTGGCGATCCGGCGGCGGCGCTCAATGCGCTCACGCAACTCGTGGATCGATTTCCGAGCGATCCGTACGCGGAAATCGCGGCTTACACGCTGGGCGGCATGTACGAGCGGATGGGTCAGGCCGATCTGGCGCAGAAGTATTTTGAGCGTGCCCGAAGCCTCAAAGGCGTCCTCGCTGAAGACGCGCTTTGCAAACAGATCCGTGCCGAACATCGCGCCGGTCGGAAGGATGAGGCAAAGCGCATGGCCAAGGAGTATGTGAACAAGTACCCCGATGGTCGATGCAAGGAGGACGTCGAGCGCGCGTTGTCCGGCGAGGAGCTTCCGCGTGAAGAGTCCGAAGTCGATCTCGATGCCGGCGTGGGTGATGCATCAGCTTCGCAAACACCTTCGCCTTCCGCTTCCGCAGCACCTGCGCCGCCTCCTGCGCCCTGAGCTCGCGCCGTTTTACCTGACCACACTCCTCCTCGTTGCGGCGTTGTCGGCGCCCACCGTGGCTTACGCGGACGAACCTCCGGCGACGACCTCGACCACCGGTTCAACTTCGACAAACCGCAACGGTTCGCGCCGCGTCGAAGTGCGTTTGTCCATGTCGCGCGCCGCCGCCGATGCGCTCGGTGAGACGCGTATTCGTCGCCTGTTCGACTTGGAGCTCGACGACTTCGGCACCTTGGCTCAAGGCACCGGAGGCCCGCTTGGGGATCAGGTTGCCCACGTGTGGCTCGATGTCTTGAGTCCTCCGCAAGTTCTCATCGAGGTTCGGTTTGCCGAACGTCCGGTGACGCGGCGGTTCATTGCGATCGAGGGGCTCAGTGCGGACGTGTCGGCGCGTCTGGTGGCGATTGCGGCCAACGAGCTCGTGCGTACGCAAGCGCGTCCGTTGCGTCCGCGCAAGGAGCCGAAGCCTCGATCACCGACGGCGAAAGAGATTGAATTGGCGAATCGTCGTGCGCCGGCGGTCGTATGGTCGGCGGGCTTGAGTTCGGCGGTGCTTCCGCCTTCGGGAGGATTGCTTTGGGGTCCAAGTATTTCCTTGGGCTTTCGAGCGATGGGGGCGGGCGAGCATTTGTTCGCGCGTTGGCTCATGGGTTCGACGACGGCGAGCTCCACTCGGTGGCTCGAGGTGGGCGTGGCTGCGGACTATCGCGTTTGGTTGCACAAGTCGGTGCGTCTGAACTTCGGAGCGGATGCGGCGTTTTCGTTTTTGCACCTCGGTGACGTGCGAGCGATCGAAGGTGTGTCCGGACAAATCGAAGCTTGGTCCGGTCGAGCGGGAGGTATCGTCGGTGTGGACGTACGAGCGTTCAAGAACGGCTGGGTCGGGTTGCACGTCGATCCCGGGTTTGTCCTGCGCCCGGTTTCGTTTCAAGATCGGGATGACAAACGAGGAACGATCCAAGGTTTGTGGCTCGGGTTTGGCGTGACGCTTCAGGTCGAGCACCTGCTCCCGGGGTTTGCTCCGACAATCCATCCCTGATTCCGTCGCCGACGAGTGCTCCTCGGCATGCGTGTTGCGGGGACAGACGCCGAGTGTCGAACGGCCGCCATGGGTGGCACGGGAGGGAACATGTTCGAAAGCGGCTGGACGATTTTTCGCGTGCGCGGAATCCCCGTGAAGTTGCATCTGTCGCTTCTGCTGTTTCTCCCCTACGTCGCGTACGTCTCGTCGCGTCAGTTTCGATACTTCGCCGACGTCGTGGGTTTGTCACTCGATACCGCTCGTTTGCCACCCTTCGCGTGGGGAGCAATCCTCGCCGTCGGGCTCTTCGTCTCGGTGCTCTTGCACGAACTTGCTCACTCGATCGTCGCCTTGCGCAGCGGCACACCCGTCCGATCGATCACGCTCATGATGTTGGGTGGTGTCTCGCGGCTCGAGCATGACGTGCGGGCGGAGCGCGAAGCGTGGATGGCGTTTGTCGGACCGTTATCGAGCGCCGCGATCGGCCTGTTCTGCTGGCTGATGTACCAGGTGCCGTTTTCCGGTGAAGTGCGCGTCGCGTGGCTCGTGCTCGCGATCGTCAACGTCGTCCTTGCCGGCTTCAACTTGCTGCCGGCATTTCCGATGGACGGCGGTCGCGTGTTGCGTGGGCTCTTGGCTCCGCGGATCGGTCAACATCGCGCTACACGCGTTGCCGTGAGCGTCGGCAAGGTGATGGCCGTGGTGTTTGCCCTGTACGGCCTCTTGAGCTTCAACGTGCTGCTCGTCTTGATCGCCGGGTTTGTCTACATGGGTGCCGTCGGTGAACAAGCGCGAAGCGACCTGCGACATGTTCTGACCGGGACGCTGATCGCCGATGTCATGACGGATCAGTTGGGCGCCGCGCGTGCGGACGAACCTGCGGGAGACGTCGCTCAGAGATTGTTTCGCGAGCATCGCGAAGGGGCGCTCGTGATGGATGGAAGTGAAACGACGCAGTCGGGTGTCGACGGGCATGATCACGTGGTCGGGGTGGTGATCGCTTCCGACCTCGCGAAACCGGAACTGATGCACGCTCCCACGGTCACGGTTGGAGCGACGTTGCGCAAAGAGCTTCCGCGCGTGCACGCCGACGACGACGCCGCCACGACACTCGATCCGCTCATGAATGGAGAAGTGGATGCGATGGTTGTTCTCGACAAACAGGAACACATCGTCGGCCTCGTGACGGCGGCCGACGTGCAACGCGCGATGACGTTTCTCGGGGCGATGACGCGCATGCGTCGTGACGCACGCTGAAGGGTTTGTCGGAAAGGACTACGCGCTCGACTTGGGGATCGACAGGCGCATACGAGCACCACCGCTCGGTGCGTCGTCGATTTCGAGCGGCATGCGAATGTGGGCGGAGATCGAGATGGCGGCGACGAGCGTGATGTCGGTCGAGCGACCCGTGGCCAGGGCTTCGTAATCCCGGCTGAGAACACCACGTCGAGCAGCAACGGGAACGGCGTGACCCGCATCGTCGAACGTGACGACCCAATGACCATCTTCGCTTTCGCCGAGCGTGACCGACACTTCGGAACCAGGCGGTGAAGCGTTCACGGCGTGACCAAGCAACGCGTGCATCAATGTGGTCAATGCTCCGAGCGGAACGACTTCGTAGGCGTTTGTCGGGGCAACCACCTTCACGCGCACGTCATGTCGTGCCGCTCGACCCATGTCGTCACGAACCACTTCGCGAAGGGCATCGGCGACGTCGGCATGACGAGGCAGTTCGCCGATGGGGCATGCGCCGAGTCGAGCAAGATCCGCCATCGTTTCCGAGGCGGCCGTGACATGGCGCATCGCGCTCGAGATGACTTCACCCACTTCGTCTTTGCGATCGCGAAGAGGCAACAAGTCACGCGTGATGGCGGAAAAAATGCCGCGCAGTTCCGAACCGAGAACACGTGTTCCGGCCACGAGCGCCACGAGTCCATCGCTGCTGATCGGTTCGATGGAGGGGCTTGCCGCCGTCGGTTTTCCCGCGGTGCTGGCGAACATCGCTGCAAGTTCGCGCGCGTATTCTTCGCCTTGTTGCTGCGCCGCCGCGAGCTCGCGCTTCAAGTTCTCGAGCTCTTGACGTTGGCGATCGACATCGGCGGGCAACACGAGCGTTTGCATCGAACCGTCGAGTTCGAGGTGACCACCGTATTTGATGGCCATACGCGACAGCCACGATCGTTCCGTTTCGAACGTTGCCGATTGATCCGGACCGAGGTGCACACTTACGCGAATCTCGTCTTTTTCCCGGCGAATGCTGATCTCGGACGAACCTTGCCCTTTGCTCGGATCGCCGGTTTGGCTGATGAGCAAAAGCAGCATGCGGCGAAGTTCGCTCTCGTCGCCGAAGACCGTCGTGCCTTGGCCCATCTCGATCTGCACGCGCGCTTCGGGAGCCAATTCCCAAAGCAAAGCCGTGATGTCGACCTTGCCGCGCCGACCTCGAGGTGATGCCGAGTGGCCGTGAAGTGACGCGAGCAAGTCGACCGCTTCGTCGAGTTTGTTCAGCGTCGTTTCCACGACTGCCGAGTGATTTTCTTGGTCGGGAGCCCGCACGGATTCCGGCGGTCCCGGCTGTTGAATGATGACCCCTTGGCGAAGCTTCTGCGCCGCCGTGCGGGCTTCCTGGGCAAGGAGCCACGTAAGCTCGTTGCGCGTCAATCGATCGCTGGTCACCCGAACTCCGTCCTCTGCGCTGTCATTGCAGGCATCGCGCGTCCGCATGATGCCAGAAGCGTTGAGCGCCTGCTACGCTCTCGAACGATCGCCCCGCTTTTACGGCCGCCGTCCGGCTTGATTCACCCATGAAACCATCCAAGACCGAGCGTACGCGGGTTCTCTCGGGACGCATGCTCCGGGCCCTCGTTCCGCTTCTTCTCACCGCGTGCGGATCTTCGACGGCCCCAAGTCCTTTCGGCGTCGATGCCGGACCCGATGCTTCCGACGTCGTCGACGGAGGTTCCGAAGGAGGTTTGTCCGAGGACGGTGGACCCATCGACGACACCCTCGGCGGACCTTGCAACGACGATGCGCAATGCGACGACACGATCGCGTGCACCGTCGATACATGCGACATGTCGATCCTGCGTTGTCGGCACAACCCGGACGATGCGACCTGCCAAGACGGGGTTTTTTGCGACGGCGTCGAACGATGCGATGCGAAGCTCGGCTGTCGTCTCGGGGTTCCCGTCACGTGTTCGGACGGCGATGTGTGCACGATCGATACCTGTGTCGAAGCGACGGGCACGTGCCAAAAGGCTCTGCGCGACGCGGATGGCGACGGCGTTCCCGACGGACACTGCACAGCCGACGGCGATTGCGACGACAACAACCCCGCGGTCGGTCCGCATGTCTCCGAGGTTTGTCAGAACAATCGCGACGACGACTGCGACAAGATGATCGACGAAGCCGATTGCGCTTCGCCCGAACACGATGGATGTCTCGATCCGCTCGTCATCGATGCTCCGGGCTTGTACCAAATCGATACGACTGCTGCGAAATTGGACTTTTCCGCGACGTGCAACGTCGCCAATGCCGCCAATGCGCGGGACGTGATCGCGGCGATCGTCGTGCCTGCGGGACCTCCCGTCGATGTGGAAATATCCGCCAAGACAAACGCCGATGTGGCCATCGCACTTCTTGGCCAGTGCGGCGATCCGGCGACGGAAATCGGGTGCAGTGGATCGTACACGTCGAAAGACGGCGGACGATTCGCAAAACTTCGCGCTCGTAACATCGGTGACCCGGCCAAACCTACGGCGTTGCCGTTGTATGTCTTCACGGACATGGGTGCGCCGGTGGTCCTCGAAGTTGCGTTCATGACGCCGACGCCTGCGCCGACAAACGAAACATGCGGTACGGCGATCCCGGTGGCTCTCAACACGGCGTTCACATCGGACGTCGTGGGTGTCGACAAAGATGTGGGTTCAGTTTGTCCTGGAAACACAGGCGACTTGCTCTACAGCTTCGAGCTACTCGCGCCGGCGAACGTGCACGTGTATTCGAATTCGATCGATGGTGACGGTACGCCGGTGGTTTCATTGCGAAACGCAGCGTGCGCATTGCCCGAGGACGAGCTCACCTGCCAAAGCGCCGAACCTCTGCACATCTTTCGTCACGCGCTCGATGCGGGGACGTATCACGTTGCGGTTTCCGCAAGTGCGCCGACGGTGGTGACGACGACGGTGGTCATCGAGCCGCCGAGTTCGCCGTTACCTGATGAGACTTGTGTCGGTTCGCCGGTGCTGGACGCGAACAAGTCGATCGATGTGAGCTTTCAGAACCGCCAAGACGATATGAATGTCGGTTGTTTGCCGAATGCGGTGGATGTCGCATATCGCCTCGATTTGCCCACGGCATCCGACGTGCTGCTGCTTCAACGTATTTCGTCGGGCGATGATGCCGCGATCGTACTTGCCAAACCCGCGTGTGCGGATGACACGGACCTGATCCTTTGCGGCGGCAATTCGTCGTCGCCGCTGCGCGCGAACAAGCGGAATGTTCCGGCGGGCGAGTATCGAGTGATTTCGGAGTCGGTGCTGGGTTTGCCCACGCAGGTCACGGCGTTTGTCCGAAAAACCGTTCCGGCGATCGTCGTACCATTTGCCGACGGGTGCGCCGACGCGATGACGATTCCGTCGACGGGTGGGTTTTTCCAGGGCAATACGGCGAATGCGACGGCATCGTTCGAGGCGGGATGTGATCAGGCGGGTGGTTCCGTCAACGGCGCGCGGGATCAGCTCTTGAAGCTCAATTTGCCGCAGAAAAAACGCGTCGTGCTGGACATGAGCGGTTCGGCTTATTCCACATTGATCGACGTGCGCAAAGGTCCGGATTGCCCGGGGGTCGAGGTATTGCAGGGATGCGCCGTGGGGTATTCGCAAAACCGGAGCTTTCTCGATTTGACGCTCGATGCCGGCACGTATTTCGTTCAAATTGACGGATACAACGAAGACGAAGGCCCGTGGTTCTTGGACGTCCGGGTCGTCGATCCACCCTGACAAACCATTACGTCGGCTGCTTCGCCGTCGCGATTTGTCGCAGCAGCTCCGTCATGCGTTTGGGCGAGAGGTCCAAGACGGATGCGCCGGAGTTTCGAGCTGCTTTCGGCATACCGTCGATGACGCACGTCGCCGCCGATTGAGTAATGGTCAAAGCCCCTTGATTTTTCAAAGCCAGCAATCCGCGTCGACCATCTTCACCCATACCCGTGAGCAGCAAGGCGACGCAATCTCGCCCGATCGTATGGGCAGCGGAATCGAAAAGCACGTCCGCGGAGGGCATGATTTGGTATCGACTCACCGGCGGCCGAAGCAACAATTCGAGATCATTCACGACGATTTGCTTATCGGCGCGAGCGAGGTAAACGTTTCCCGCGACGGCATTTTCGCCATGATTGGCGACATGAACGTTGTGTTTCGACTGGCGCAACCAATAGGCCAAACCATCTTCGAAGCCCGGCACGATGTGTTGACAAATCACGATTGGAATTGGAAATGGCGCCGGAATTCCGTCGAGAATGGTTCGTATGACTTGCGGTCCTCCCGTGGACGCGCCAATGAGGACAATCTTCAGCGATTGAAAATTCGTCGGGTCCTTGGACTCGAAGGGCGGCGCACTGCCGGCTTGCGGCGGGCTCGATTTTCTGAGTCCGGTCGAGGGGCGTCGAATCACCCGAGCTTCGGCCATCAAACGCACGGTCTGCAAAAGTCGCTCGGCAAAACGCTCCTGTTCGTCTTTCGACAAACCCCGTGGTTTGGCCAGGACATCGACGGCTCCGGCTTGAAATGATTCGAACGTTCGATTCGTGCCTTCTTTGTCGAGCGCGCCGCTCAAGACGATGATGGGTCTCGGCACCGTCGACATAATTTCGCAAATCGCCTCGAGCCCCGACATTCGGGGTAATTCGAGATCCATCAGAATGACGTCGGGGCGATATTTTTGGGCAAGTTCGACGGCTGCGACCCCATCTCGCGCCGGCGGTAACACCTCCATATCCGGCGCGCGACGTAGAATGCCTTCCACGTACGTTCGTACCGTTTGCGAGTCTTCGACGATGAGGACTTTCATCGAGCGATGTCAGTTCTACCAGACAGTCGCGCGACGACGCCCAGAAAACGCGTTTGTTCGAACTCGTTCTTGATGATGTAGGCGTCCGCGCCCGCCTCCAATGCGCGTCGTTTTTCAGCGGGATCGCCGACGCTCGTCACCACCATCACGGGCACTTGGGCACGATTCGACGAACGGATCGCCCGGCATAACTCGACGCCGTTCATTCGGGGCATTTCCAAATCGGTGATGACCAGGTCGCAGCGAGTCATCTGCATCAAGGTGTCGAAGCCGGCTTTTCCGTCCTGAGCGACAGAAACTTCATAATCGTCCGTGCGCAGGATATTGCGGAGCAGCGTGCGAATGGTCATTGAATCGTCCACGACGAGAATGGCGCGTTGTTGTTTCGGCGCGGGGACGACCGACGTGGATGATTTCATTTTGGGTGCGGCCGGCGCGATGGAATGCTGGGACGACGTCGCGCGGGCGAAAAGCGCCGGTACATGCAGCACGGGCAGGGTCGAACCGTCGGCTTGAACGGCCGCTCCCGACAAATAATGCGCGCCGGAAAAAGCTCGTCCAAGCGGTTTTACCACGAGCGCTTGATCGCCCAAAACATCGTCGACGGTGACGATGAGGCGTTGTTTGCCCATACGCAAAACGATGGCCGGGCAGCGTTCCGCAGGCAACTGGGCGCCCGACAAACCAATCAATTGGGCCAGCGGAACGACGCTCACGGGGTTTCCGTCGAGCATGATGGTATCGCGCTGAAATACCGATTGAATGTCTTTTGGATCGACCCGAATTGCTCGTTCGATATGCATCAATAAAATGCCGAAGGCGTGATCGCGTACGGTGACGACGAGCCCGAGTCCCGTCGCCGCCGTAATGGGGACCTCGATCGTAAAGACGGTACCGATTCCTTTGCGCGTCGTGACTTCGATATGCCCATCGAGCGAACGGACCGCATCGGCGACGACATCGAGCCCAATGCCTCGTCCGGCCAAATCATCGGCGGATTCACGCGTTGAAAATCCCGGCCGAGTGAGCACATCGAGGAGCGTTTCTTCCGTCAAAATATCGCTTTCGCTCAAAATGCCCAAACGCAAAGCTTTTCGACGGACTTGGTCGACGTCGATTCCCTCGCCGTCGTCACTGACGCGAATGATCGCCCGACTGCGAGCACATTCACCTTCCAGTTTTACCAGACCGATCGGGTTTTTCCCGAATACCGTGCGAACTTCACGCGATTCGATTCCATGCGCGATCGCATTACGAACCAAATGCCCGAGAGCGTCGCGTAAACGCATCACGACGGCGCGATCGATTTCGGCGCTGCCGGCTTCGGCGACCAGCCGGGCCTCTTTTCCGCTTTCTCTGGCGGCTTCCCGGACTGTCCGGGCAAACTCTTCAAAAAACGCATTGAGCGGTACGAGGCGTAATTCGCGAATACCGTCTTCAATCCCGGCGCTGACCGACGACGATTGCGCTTCGAGCAATCCGAGCTCGCGCGTGATCGCCGACGCTTCTCGAGCCGTCAACGTAATCGATTCTCCAAGCCGCGCGGCTCGAGCCATGAGCTCGTTGTGGACACGCGCCGGCATTGATGTGCGCAGCCCCGCGCAATACGTTGTAAAGGCGCGAAAATCACCGGCCAAATCACTGGATTGATCCCGAACTTCGACCATTCGTCGCGCAATGGAGTCGTATTGTAATCGAGTGACGACGAGCTCGCCGACGAGGGCATGTAATGCATCGATTTTTTCCGGGCGCAAACGCAAGAGATCGGCGTGCACCTTTTTATTGGTTGCCAATGCTGATTCTTCCATCGGCGGTGCAGCCTTTGCGCCTCCAGGCGGCGACGCGTGTTTGGCGGGCTCGGCCATCGATACCACCAGCGCCGTGGCTTCCGGCGCGGAGACCGGCAGCGGAGCGGCGGCAGGTGCCGGTAATGGTGCGTCCGGGCGCATCTGTTGCACGGCTATGTGCAATTCCTCGATACCGGCGGCAAATTCAGCCAATTCAGCGGAATCGACGGAGGCGATGTTTTCGTAAATCGCTCGCATCAGCTCTTCGAGCTCGTGGATGTACCGCCGAACGTCATCGAGACCGACGACCGCCGCCGCACCTTTCAATGTGTGCAGCCAACGCAAGATGTCTCGTCCGAGCGATTGACGAGCCGATGCGTCCGCGTTTTGCAAATCATTCAATCCGAGATCGATATTCCGCAATAACTCGCCGGCTTCTTCATGAAAAGCCTCGAGAGCTTCGGGTCCCAAATCGAACGCTTCGGAATCCATCTGTTTTACACCAACCTGCGCTCGGGGATGCGTTTTCCGGGTTTCGATAATTGCTGCACGAGCGCCTGCATGTGATTGGTCATTTCGGCAAGCTTCTTCGCGCTGGCTTCGGTTTGTTGCATGCCGCCGACGGAGCTCTTCGTCGCTTCGTTGATGCCATTCATGGCGTCCGAAACTTGTTGAATTCCCGATGTTTGTTGGCGCGATGCATTGGCGATGAGGCGCGCGGCGCCGGCGGAAGCTTCGACGGAGCGTCCGAGCATTTCAATCGTCTCCCCGGCACGATTGGTGAGGGCGACGCCGATTTCGACTTTTTTCGTGCCTTGTTCCGTCGCGATGACGGCCGAATTCGTGGCGTTTTGAATATCCCCCAATATCTTGCGAACTCGGGCGGTGGCTTGTTTGGATTGATCCGCCAAACTGCGAATTTCCGCCGCGACAACCGCAAAGCCTCGTCCCTGATCCCCGGCTCGGGCCGCTTCGATGGCGGCATTGAGCGCCAGCAATTTCGACTGTTCGGTGATTTCGTTGACCGACATGATGATATCGCCGATTTGCTGCGTCTGTTCGCTCAATGTGACGATTTTTTGCGCAATCGTTTCCACCTGTTCTCGAATTTCATGCATGCCTTGAACCGCGTCGTCGACTGCTTTTCGACCGGAATGCGAGGCATCGATGGATCGATCCGATTCTGCGATCACGGCTTGCGCCTTTTCCAAGGTCTGCGCGCTCATGACATGCAATTCGCTCAATGTCGTCGTGATTTCCGCGACGCCCGTGGCATGCTGCTGCGTCGCCGTCGTTTGACTCGCCGTGGCCCCCATGATGTTTCCCGAAGCTTTTTCGAGTTCCGCGGCAAAAGACGAAATCGACGACATATAAGCTTGCATTTGCGTTGTTTCGCGGTTGCCGATGGCGTCGATGTACGTGTCGATGGCCACGCCCATATCGAATGAAATGAGTTTGACCAAGCTCTGAATCGACGCGATTCCGCGCGGCAGGTCGTCCTTGTAATGCTCGAGGATCATCGGGAAAAGCTGATTCATGTAAACGCAATACGCCCCGACATACCATTCCGGTTCGAGACCGATACGCTCGTGCGCTCGTCCCACGCGACGTCGATCCCGCAAATATTCGACATCGCATCGACCCGCGAAAAGATCGGCGAAGTATTTCGCCTGTGTTCGCTTGACGTTTTGAATGTGGCGTTCGGACTGAAAATGTTCGCGCGTCGATTCATTGCCGAGCAAGTGGTCGTAAAAGCGTTCGACATGAGTCGTCGTGTGCGCGACGGCGAGTGCGTTGAGCGCGCTCAAGCGCTCGAGATCCTCTTGTTCAATCAGCAAATACTTTTTGCGGCGTTCCGTTTCGGCGTAAAGATGGGCGTATTCGTTTTGGGGCCCGGAATTATCCGCGAAAGACGTGTCCTTGCTGCTGCTCATGGCGGTATCCTCGTTTCTAACCATCAAAATGCGGAAAAGAATGTATCGGTATGGAACAATCGCGCAGCCGAAAGCAAAAGGCTGCCGTCGGGGAGCATTCCGTCGCAAATCGCCCCCCGATCTCCAAACGTAATGGGAAGCGGTCGAACTCGAGCGGCGGAGACCTTTTCGACATCCATGACTTCATCGGCGCCGAGACCAATTCGTTCTCCAAGGTGCTCGACGACGATCACCCAAGCGGCGCGTTTGGTCTCCATACTCGGCTCCATGAATGCGGCCACATCATGCAAACTGATGATTTCCCCTCGAAAATGCAGAATGCCCGGGACCGTCGCGGATGAACATGGAATGGCGCAAAAGGTCCGGAGCGGGCGTACTTCCCGCAATGATACGAGTGGTATTGCATAATGAGCGCCGCCGCGGCGAAATACGACGACGTCCGTCACGTCCGTCGCGGGCCGTTCGGCCGCCGACGCATAACGTGCCGCCCGCTGCTTCAACAATGCGATATCTTCGACCGAAAGCGTCATGGCGTCATTTTCATCGGGCATGAAGTCGGGCATCGATGGTTCTCCGAAGTTGATATACGGTCATTCCCTCGGCAAACGCGAGCGGGGCGAGCGGATCTTTGATTTGGTCGAGCGTTTTGAGAGCCTCCGCATAACGGATTTCCGCCGTTTTTCGCTGTCCGACTTGATCGAGGCACAAGGCGAGCAAAAATGGGGTGACGGGCGTTTCGGGCGCCAAAAAATATGCGCGTCGAGCGGCTGCCAATGCAATGTCCGACAAACCCGCTTCGTCCGCCACCATCGCCGTCAAGACGCAAGGTTCGATTTCCAGTGGATATTGATCGGACAAGTCGCGCAAAATGGCCAGGGCGTCGTCGCGTGCTCCCTGCGCACACAAACTCCGGGCCAAACCAAGCTGCTCGTGCAATCGACCGCGCGTCGACGCATTCATCGGCGCCTCCGAGGGAGGTTTGGTCGGCGGTCTCGTCGGCGGTTTGGCGGACGGTTCGTAAGAACGAACGCCCGGACGTTCGGGTGATATTTCGTGGTGTCGAAATGAAGGCAAACGCGGGGCGCGCGGCAAGGTCGCGGCGCCCAGGATTTCATCCGGCGGAGGTGGCGGGAGTGTCCTTACGGCTGGAATCGTGATATCGGCGGATCGAGCGGGTTTTCGATAATATCGAACGTGACCGTCGTGGCATTCTTCGAATGGCGTTTCGGGTGAGGGAATGGGATCGACGTAACCGACGAAAAGAATTCCCGACGGATTGAGCGCATCGTAAAATTTTTGCAGAACGGCGGCGGCCGTGTCTTCACGGAAATACAATAGAACATTTCGACAAAAAATAATGTCCACGTTTTCGGGGAAAACGTCGCCCATCAGATTGTGCACTTTGAATTCGACCAAATGACGAATCGGCGAACGGACCTCCGCATTGACGGAATCAAGCTCGAGCCATGACTCCGTCGTAACCGGATCGACACCTCGGAGCGACCAATAACGATATCGTCCGGATTTGGCCTTTTCAATGGATCGATCGCTCACGTCCGTACCCAACACGCGTACGCCGCGCGGGTAACCGGCCAAAAGAGCCGCCAAACTGTAGGCCTCTTCTCCGGTGGAACACCCGGCGCTCCATACCGAGAGAGGACGATTCGATTCGCCAAAATTGCCGGTGATGACGATATTTCTCAGCGCCCGAAATTGATCGGGGTGGCGCATGAACATCGTTTCTCCGACGCTGCATACCGACAAGACGCGCGCGACGGCTCCGTCGTCATTGAATGGCGCCCATGACAACGCCGACAAAAGCGAATCGATTTGTGCCGTCGGGTAACGCTTTAGATCCAATCCGAAATGCATCGCGGCCAAAGCTTCCGCCGCCTTGAATTGCAATTCGCGACCTCGAGCGCCGTCAGGTCGATCCGATTGCATCGTTCGGCTCCAATATCGTCATGATGACATCGTTTACCCGGACCATGGTCGAGGTTCGCCCACCACCGACGTTTCGTATGGATACGTGTTCGTCCGGTACGTTCAACACATCCGTCACATCGTCGACGAGCAACCCGATGTGTTCGTTTCCATGTCGAACCACCACGATGACGCGGGAAGGCGCGAGGGGGGCATGAGGCCCGGCCAGGTCGAAAACCGGAAGCATTTCCCCGCGAAGATTCGCAATTCCCCGACAAGTGCCCCCGTGCAATCCTTCAATTGGCGTCAAAGCCATGAAAGAAACGACTTCGCGGATATCGGCGAGACGCATGACCCGCGTACGGTCGTTGATTTTCAGGAGCACGAAATACTGAGGCATTGCCCTCCCCGTTCGTTCGTCGGGTGCCGATTCGAGATGCTCGATTGGATCGAGCCGCGCATCCACTCACGATCTACACGAATCGATCCTCGGATACAAATCAAATATGTTCCTTGGATGCGGTCGATTCGGATTTTTGGAGGTTGTGGTCAAGGACCGCCATCGGCGCCGCGTTCTTTCCCAAAAACTCGCCAAAATGCGGTTTGGAGGGTTTCAAAATCGATCATGGACAATCGGTGGCTATCTTGCACGAACCCGTTGAACCAATTCTTGGGTGCACCTTTGCGCAGTGATTCCAAGACGCCGCGCGTTCCGACTTCTTTTTTTAATTCGCCCAAAATGACGAAGTTTTTCCGAAACAATTGCGCGCCGCCATCCATTGCTCGAAAAATCACGTTTTCGTCGCGGTAGGCTTCGCCGACGAACATCCCCATCGCGCGTAATCCGCGGCCTCGTCCCGTCACGTGGAAAAAGAAAGGGTCTCCTTTGGCATATCTTTCGAGCTCGGCTTGGCGTCGACGTCCGAAACTTTTCGTTGCCAGACAAACCGAAAAGTTTTTCGGCGTAACGACCAACAAATGACGCGCCGCCGCTTCTCGACCGCGATGCTCACCCAGGCGTCGAGCGACCGCCCAGCCCAATCGTTCCTCGTTGGGTTTGTCGAACCGTCCTTCGATGGCTTGGCGATAGGACGTCCGCAAAGCCTCGTATTCGTCGAGAAACGCTTCGCCCATCGGCAACGATAGTTCGGACCAGAAAAACTCTTCGAAGAGGCGCATGGGGCGTTCGAGTTCTTGGTCCGTCGGGTCGCCGTCGATACGCACGTTCAACGTCACATCCAATTTCAGCGCCTCCGCCGTCAAATTGGACGAACCGACATACACCGTGCGTCGTTTTGGTTTGTCAATGACATACAAGCACGGCTGAAACCCGATGCCCGCGAATGTATGATGAATACGACAACGCGCTCCGGGGTATCCGTCGAGCTTTCGGAGCAAAGCGGTTTCCGTGCCATAACCATCGGTACCCGCGAGCAAGAGCAGCTCGCCGCCGCGCTTGACAAACCCCACCAAATCCAAGACCGAAAGGACGCTCGATTCCGCTCGAGATACCGCGACGCACAATCTTTGAGCACCAACCAAATCGTCGGCCAGGCGTTCCCCCATCTCGCGGCCGTTTCGCAATAGCTCGATCGTTGCCATGGTAGTCGTTTGCCCAGCATATCCGCAGCGTTCACTGTTTGTCGAGCAAATTCGAGTCGGTGTTGCGTACTTGGACAAACGCGGCGCCGCGGTGCAATCAAGTCTTCCCCGGCGATGAATTTCGCGCTAATCTTTCGGGCGTGAAGCGTCGAGACGTATGTTGCCGGCTCATCGGTGCGGGCGTCTTTGCTTTTGTCGGCGGATGGTCGATACCGATAGCTCGTGCGGACCGTTTGACCGCGGACGAAGAAAAGCGTTTGTCGCGCGGCGAGGTCGTGAAGCGGACGTTCGACGTCGAATTGCCGCGAGGCGATTACATCGGCGGGCTTGCATACGTGATCATATCGGCGCCGCCGGTCGATGTTTTTACCGCGCTCGTCGAACCGTCTTCATATCAACACATTTTCACGCTCACCCAGGAAGCGCGGCTCGAAGCAAAAGACGGCGAGGATCTCATCATTTATCTGCGCCAAGGTGGAAAAAAGGTTTCCGGCGAGTATTCGGTGCGGGCACGTCGCGAAAGTCAATCGCTCGTCCGATTTTGGCTCGACCCGTCCAGGCCGCACGATATCGGTGATTTGTGGGGGTTTTTCCGAATGGATCCCTACCCGGGAGGCAAAACGTTGCTCACGTACGGCGCCCTGCTGCACCTCGAATTCGGCGTCATCAAGCTGCTCTTCCAAGAAAAAATTCGGACCTATGCGTTGGAGACCCCCGATAGGTTGCGTATTTTCGTCGAAAACAAACATGCTGCGCGCTGACCGGATCCTGTGATAGCGTCGGCAACGTGAACCATCGTGACTCGCTGCGCTTTTCCATTCTGGTTGCTCTCGGTTTGCCCGGTTGTGCGGGTGCTTCGCAAACGACGTCGTCGGGTGATTCCACGTCTGTCGTGACGATCGACCCGGCGTCGACGACATCGTCGGGAGGGGCGAGTGATCCTTCGGACCCGGGCATTCCAGTCATATCGTCCAAAAAGGGCTGGATCGTCGAAAGCAATGGCAATGTGCATCGAGCCGGCGTGACGACATGTGATCCGGTCATTGATATGCCTGCATGTGCGGGAACCGAGGATCACCAGAGCTGCAAGTCGGACGCCGATTGCAAAGACCATGCACACGGTAAATGCGTAAGCGGTATGGGCCAAGCGGGGTCGTATTGCGGTTGCGAGTATTCGTGCGTGAGCGACGGCGAATGCGGCGACGGACGCGCGTGTGTGTGCAAAGGGACCGGCAGGGCTGCGTCGACGCATTCGGTATGCGCGCAAGCTTTGTGCACGAAAGACGCGGATTGTCCAAGCAAACAGTGCGGTTTGTCAGCCTATCACAATGGCTGCTCGACGCAGGTGACGCTGGCATGTCGCACGGCGGACGACAAGTGTTCGAATGATTTGGACTGCAATGGACGCGGCGGGCAATGCGTGCAAAATAAAGCCGAACCCAACACGCCGTGGCAATGCCAATATCGAATGTGCGCCATCGGCAGGCCTCTGACGGTGGAAGGACAAACGTTTGCGGCGAATTCGACGGCTCGCACCGATTGGGGCAATTCGGTCGAATTGGACGTGGATGTGCTCGATCCGGCTATTCGTTCAATCGCGAAAAACCATTACGTCGAAATGGCGGCCATGGAGCACGCTTCGGTGGCGAGCTTCGCGCGGTTTTCATTGCAGCTCATGGCGTTGGGCGCTCCCGCCGAATTGTTGGTCGAAGCGCATCGAGCGGCGCTCGACGAAATCGAGCATGCCCGCGTGGCGTATCGATTGGCGACCTTGTTTGGATCGACAAGCGTCGGTCCGGACAATCTGCCGGCGGCCGTGGCGGCCATTCCAATGGGTATCGTCGAATTCGTCGAATCGCTCGTTGAAGAAGGTTGTGTCGGAGAAACGCTGGGCGCGGGGGAAGCTCGGGAAGCGGCGTCGGCGGCGACATCCGTCGTTTTGACCGAAGCGCTTGCGAAGATCGCCGCCGACGAAGAAAGGCACGCGACGCTCGCGTGGCGTACGTTGCAATGGGCCATTCGCACGCACGGCGAACTTGCCGTGGATGCGGCTCGTCGAGCGTTTTCCCGCGCAATGGCGACCTATTCGAAGGTTCCGAATGCGCCGGGCGGTGCGGAAACCTTGGGCATTCTTTCCGGAAAAGCCTTGGGGCGATCACGACGTCGCGTATTGGCGTCGGTCGTTCTTCCTTGTGCTCGAGCATTGGGGATCGAAATGACGACGGTGCTGGAGGCATGAAAACATCGCGCCCGGCGCAAGTTTTCATCGCCGCGTTGACGATTCTGGGAAACGCGTCGACTTCGCACGCCGATTCTCCGGCGGAAGCCGAAGCTCGCGAATACATGCGGACATGGGAGGAGCGCGGACGCGAAGCGTGCAAAGACAATGAACGCGGTTGTGCAGCGGCCGGTCACGCGCTCGATCGGGCCGCCGCGGCTTATGAAAGAGCTGGGAAAATCGATAAAGCCAT
This sequence comes from uncultured Polyangium sp., assembly GCA_964435055.1. GTDB lineage: Bacteria > Myxococcota_A > Polyangia > Polyangiales > Polyangiaceae > Polyangium. The sequence continues at coordinate 19,534 of CAYSYX010000084.1, forward strand.
CGCGATTCGAAAGATGATTTTGGATCCGCAATGGCACCTCGATTACACCGATTATGCTCGAACGGCGGCATTTGCATTGGCGCGGAATCAGCAGTCCATCGCTTTGTTTGCGGAAGCCGCGCAAATCATTGAAACGTCGGTGCGTCGATTTTCCAAGAGCGACGAGGCTCCCGACGCGTTGCTCGAAGCGATCGACCTGCGTTTGGGGCTTGGTGAAATCGACCGCGCCAACGAAGATTTGGAATTATTTTCAAAGCATTATGGAGCAAAACGACCGCTGGATGCCGCTCGTACGGCCGTTTCCGTAGGTTTGGCCTTCTGGAAATATGGACAAACCAACGAGGCGCTGAAGCTTCTTGGATCGTGGATGCCGTTGATTGATCGGCAAAATATTCACGTCCGCATGTCGGCGCACGCGCTTGCGGGACGTATTCACGCCCAGGGGAAATCGCGAGAAAAAGCCGCTGCCGAATATGAAATCGTTCGTTCGGCGTGGGTACGTCCGGACGAATCCGTCAAGCAGATCGAGGCGCTTGGGGGGGCGGAGAGCGAGCGGAGCGCGCGATTGGCGGAGGCGTTGACGGTGCTGGGCGAAGCGATGTTTTTCTTTGCGGAACAAAAGCGGGCGGAAGTCGAGGCGATTCGATTTCCCGCGTTCAATGGTTCGGGTGATAAGGATTCCATTTTGGCGTTTATCAATACGCAGGCGTCTCCGTGGCTCGTGAAAAAGCGTGACGCCATTGAAGCGGCCGATCGGGAGTATCAAAAAATATTGAGCATTCAGCCGGTGCCGCCTCCGCGATGGGTGGTCGCCGGTGCCGGACGCGTGGGTTTTTTATGGGCGGACTTCGTGGCGGATTTTCGACGCGCGCCTACGCCGAAGGAATGGAATTCAGACAAACCATTGCCCAATACGACCATGCCGGGTCCGGAGATCAAGAAATTGTACCTCGAGCAATTGTCGACGTTATCGGAACCGCTTCTCGAACGGAGCAAACAGGCGTTTCGTTTTTGCGTCGAGCGATCCGTGAAGTTTCAATGGGCGGACGAACATTCGCAGGCCTGCGTCGGATGGCTTGAAAAAAACGATCGCCAACGATGGATTCCCGTCGAGGAAATCAAATCGCAGCCGGTGCATTCGCCGCTTTTCGTGAAATTTGCGCCGATTGTGCCCGATTGAATCATTGACAAGCGAGGCGGCATTTCGACGCCGCGGACAAACATTGCGTTTGGCATCCTTGCCAGCGATCGAATCCCGCTCCGGACGTTGGTTCGCTGCCGCAGCCCCGATTGCATTGACGCTGCGTGGCGCTGCATTTTTCGATGCAACCGTCGGACGCGGGGGGTTTGGCCGGTACGGGGGCCGGAGCGGTTCGAGGCGCCGGGTCGCGACCGGGATTGGCTTGGCGCGGCGTCGAATTGGGGGCCGGGGTCATTTCGGATGGATCGGCTGCTCCGGGGGGAGAATCTTGCACGCGAGGTTTGTCGTTACGAAGCCCGGGAATGGGAAAAGCCAGTCCCGGACGCGTGCCGCAATCGGTATACGCGGCGGAGAACAACCACACGTCGACGTCGGTGCCGCGCGGAATTTCCAAATCGCACCCGCGCGCGAGGCTTTCCAAGCTCCGTTTCATGGCATCCGCCGCCATACGCGCGGGGCCTGTGGGACGTAATGGTCGACCCGAGGCGGTATTTTCGGGCGTTGGATCAGGGTTTTTCCCGACGCGCACGGCGAGGAAAATGCCGATGGTGATGATGGTAATCATTGCGACGCCGGCCGCGATGAATGGCGCGAGTTTTTTGCCTTCGAGGCGTTGCGGGTTCGTCGCCGCTTGCGACCCGGCCGTACCGGGAAAACTCGGCGCAAAAGGATCGCGCAGAACCGGCTCGGATGCGGGGATCGTCGGCGCGACCGTGGGCTTGGCAGGCGCGGTCGGCGTGGGGGCGGCACCGCCCGGCGGTGGGAACACCTGAGGAGCGAACGAATTCGGCAATGCAGCTGCGACAGGGTTTGTCGTGGAAGAAATCGTGGCCGGCGGCGGGGCCATGGGAGGCGCCGGAGCAAACGGCGAGGCAGGCGCATTTGCAATGGGCGCGGGCCATTCCATGAGCGGCCGAGCTGCGGCGAGTTTGGCGATGAGCTCGTCGAGTGTGCCCAGGCGTTCGAAGTGACGAACCACTTCACGAGCGCCGTCTTGGATGCCGCGGTCCCAGGTGCCGAGCTGTGTTACGCCGAGGTTTTCGGCGAAGGTGCGGAGGTCGTTGGGGCTGAAACAGAGGGCGATGCAGCGTCGAATTTCGTTGGGATCGTACGTGGCATGCGGCGGGTGAGGGTCGGACACGAATGGCAGCGTAGCGCAGGGAGGGGAAGGAGTGCAAACGTTTGCACAATGGGTTTTGCGATGGCGGCTTCGCCGGATTCATTTGTCGTCGTGCAATTGGGTTGGAAATGGAGTAGGGTGCCGGAATGACGCCCGAACAGACCCTGCTGGACGTGCTCGTACGTGTGGATGCCGCTTTGAGCGCCAAGAAAGGCGGAAAACTGTTGGCGGAGATTGCGTGGCCGCGAGACGTCGAAGAGGAGTTTTTCCGTGGAGGTGAAGATCGCCTGCCGACCGTGAAATACGCGGTGGATCGGGACGGGATTGAAGCGCGTATCGTGGGGCTCGCGGCGGTCGAGAAATCCTTGATTGGTGACGAACCGGTGATCGTTTGGTTGCGGAATACGGTAAAATCGCATATTGACGGAAACCGGCTGATGTTGGCGGTGGGCACCAAGGGATTTCATCATTTATCGCGAGAGATCTATGGCAGTGCGCGTTCGTCATTTTACGGATATCCATTGCGTAACATCGATTTGGCCGATCATTTGTTTTCAAGGTTGAAGACGTACGGTTGGGATGCGGCGATCGATCCCGAGCTGGAGCCGATTTCGGCGAATGAATTAAAAGAACGTTTGTCGGCGCGTATCGCAGCTCGCCGCCCGTATAAAAAGGTCGAAGTGCTTCTGGACGAGAGCATTACGGCCAAGGTGATTGCGGGGATGAGTCGGGTACGAATTCGGCCGGATGCAAAATTTGCGTTATGGGAGGCGGAGGGGCTTTATCATCACGAAATCGAAACGCACGCGCTCACGGCGCATAATGGTGCCAAGCAGAAAAACGCAACGTTTTTGCGTTCGGGAGGTCCGCGGACGACGCGCACGCAAGAAGGGTTGGCGATGTTTTCCGAGCTTTACAATCGCGCTTTGTCGGTTGATCGGATCGAGCGTTTGGCGCTGCGGGTCAAGTTGGTGGACATGGCGGAGCAGGGCGCGAGTTTTCTCGATTTGTATCGGTACCTCGTAAAACGCGGTGCATCCAAGCGGGATGCCTATTTCGATGCGCAGCGAATTTGTCGTGGAGGTATGGTGCAGGGCGGTGGTCCGTATACGAAGGATGCGTGTTACTTGGCGGGGCTGCTCGAAGTGTACACATTTCTTTCAGCCGTGACGCGCGGGGGTTTTCGCGACGAACTCGAACTGTTGGTTTGCGGCCGAATTCATTTGGATGACATAACGGCGCTCGCTCAGTTGCGTTCGATGGGGTATCTCGAGAGGCCGACGTATTTGCCGGGGTGGCTGGAGCATTGGCGGACGTTGTTGCCGTATTTCGCGTTCACGTCATTTCTTGCGGGGATCGATATGGCTCCGGTGGAAGCTCATTATCGCGATTTGATTCGTACGGCCGAGGCGGTCAAACCTCCTTCGTCAAAGAGCGTCTGAGGTCATTGCGCCGTTTCGACGGAGGAGAATACGTAGGCCGAGCCGGTTTCTTGGTTGGCAATGATGTCGCCGAAGGCGCCGGCAACGGTGATGTCGCCGTCGAGCGCGACGGAGCAGCCGAATTTTTGCCCGGCAATGCCGTCGGCGGGCGCGTGTTTGTCGAGCTCGATCCAATTTCCGCCGGCCAGAGAAAACGAATACGCCGAACCTGAATAGTCGCCGCGATCGTCGTCCCAGTAAGCTCCGACCGTGGCCAAGTCGTTCCAAACGGCGACGGAATATCCAAAAGCATCGCCTGCCGCGCCGTCTTGGGGAACGAGCTTTTGATCCTGATCCCATTTGGAGCCATTACGAATAAAAATGTAAGCGGCGCCGGAATCGGTACCTTTGGCGTCCGCACCCTTGGCGCCGATGATGGCGGTGTTGTTCGACAAACCCAGGGAATAACCGAAAATATCTTCGGGATGAGGATCTGTCGGGACGAGAGTTGCTTCGAGGGTCCACGTGTTGCCGTCGGAGATATAGGCGAAAACCAATCCCGCATTTTTGGCGGAGCCGTCGTCCCACGCGCCGACGAGGGCGGTGGTTTTGGAGAGGGCGACGCCGGCGCCGAAGAAACCGGAGGCGCCGCCGGGAGTCGGCACGAGCTTGGTTTGCTCGGTCCATGAAGCCCCCGAACGTTTGAAGAGATAAACCGCACCGGCGTCCATGGCGACTTCGTCGTCACCCGGAGCGCCGACGATGAGGGTGTCTCCGTCGATGGCGAGGGCATAACCGAATTGATCGTCGGCGGCACCGGAGGCGGGGGTGAGGGTAGCTTGATGGGCCCATTCGGTGCCATTTCGGAAAAATACGTGGACAGCGCCCGTGGCGAGGGCATTTTCCGTTGCATTGGGGGCGCCGACGATGAGCGTATCTGCGGAAATGGCGATTGCGGATCCGAACCAGTCGTTGGCTTGGCCTTTGGGCGGCACGAGTTTGGATTCTTGCGACCAGGAGCCATCCGTCGCTCGGACAAACGTATACGCGGAACCTGAGTCTTCGCCGAGGTCGTCATCGAATACGGAGCCGACGGCTACGGTATCGCCGGCGATTGCGACGGCTGCGCCGAACGCGTCTTTGGCTGCACCATCTTCGGCGGTGATTTTCAATTCACGGGCGGGGACTGCGGTCGGTTCTTCGGTGCACCCGATGAGGAGTAAAGCGGTAATGATTTTGGCGCAGATTGTCGAGGTTCGAGCGATACGAGTCATGAGTGCTCCAGGGCCGGTGGTCGTGACGACTTTTGAAGGATACTTGCTGCGGGGGAAAATGCGAATAAGATTCTGCCGCGGCTTTCGTTGGTCTGGCGGAATCGGGGTGATTCATGCGTAGCAGATGGTGGATGCTTGGTGCGGGTATGGTCGTTTCGGGGTGTGCATCGTCGTCAGGGATGCATCATGACGCCGCGCTGGGTTTGGTTCGTCCTGGAACACCGGCGGAGGTCAATATCGTCGAAGCGCGAGCTCGTCACAAACCACGGGTGTTTACTTGGGAGTCTTACGGGGCGGCGGCGTTCGAGCGCGCAAGGCGTGAAAAAAAGCCGATATTGCTGGTGGGTTCGGCGTCGTGGTGTCATTGGTGTCACGTGATGGATGAAACGACGTATCGAAATGAGGAGGTCGGGCGATTACTTGGCGATCATTTCGTGGCGATTCGTGTGGATATCGATGAAAGACCGGATATTGCAGAGCGGTACGGCGACTGGGGTTGGCCGGCGACGATTCTGTTATCACCCGAGGCCGATGAAATTGGTAAATATCGCGGGTATATGGATGCCGAACGATTTCTTCCGATGTTGCGCGGTGTTTTGGACAAACCAATCAGCCAAGGTGCGTCCGCCGCTTTTGTGGATGTGGGCATGATGCCGGCGCCGGTGGAGGCGTTGCCTTGGATTGCGGCGCATACGTTGGTGAAGCTCGATGATTGGTACGATGCGGCGCAAGGGAGTTGGGGGTTTCAGCAAAAAGTACCGATTGGCGAAAATGTGGTCGTTGAGTTGCGACGGGCCGCTCATGGGGATCAAAAAGCGCTCGAGCGGGCGATGTTTACATTGGAAAAACAGCGAGTGATGATCGATCCTGTTTGGGGCGGAGTGTATCAATATTCCGCGGCTGCTGATTGGAATGCGCCTCATTACGAGAAGTTGATGGCGCTGCAAACTGCGAATATCGAGGCTTATGCTCGGGGGTATGCGCAGACCGGGCGAAAGGATTTTCTCGAGGATGCGCGGAAGATTGCGAGGTATTTGACGACGATGTTATCGAGTCCGGAAGGCGGATTCTATACGAGCCAAGATGCGGATGTCGGGTCGCATGACGAGCATGGGTTTTTCGTGGACGGAGACGTGTATTATCGATTAGGCGGTTCCGAGCGTCGAAAGCTGGGAATGCCTCGCGTCGACGAGCATGTGTACGCGTACGAAAATGGTTTGGCGATTGCCGCACTGTGTGTGCTGTACGAGGTGTCGCGCGACGGAGAGGTGCTCGCTCGGGCGCTGCGTGCGGGGGAATGGATCATGAAAGGGCATGTCGACGCGGAGGGGTTGTTGCGGCACGAGGCGAAGAGTCCATCGCAGGTGAGGTACTTGGTGGATTCGGCTGCGTTCGGCTTGGCTATGATGCGACTGTACGAGGCGACGAAAGATTCGGTTTGGCGAGAACGGGCGGAACGGCTGGCGCTGAGTTTGGAAGGTCGGTTGGTGGATACCGCGACGGGTGCGCTTTGGGGTCAGACGACGGATGTGTCGGCCGGGGGCGTTTTTGCCCAGCGACAACGGCCGTTTTCGGCGAATGTGCTGACGGCGCGTTTCTATGCGGCGCTCGGCGGCGAGTTTCGGTCGAAGGCGCTGCGGACGTTGGCCGGTGTCTCGACAGCTCGAGCCGTGGTT
>CAYSYX010000085.1:0-26142 GCA_964435055.1 uncultured Polyangium sp.
CTCCGGCGCCGTGCGTGACTTGACCTGATCGAGCTCGAGCATGAGCTTCTCGTCGATCGCGAGACGACCGGCTGTGTCGTAAATGATGACGTCGCGTCCGAGCTTCTTCGCTTCGGCTTCCGCAGCGGCGCAGATCTCCACGGGGCTCTTGCCCGCGATGTTGAAGACCGGAACTTTGATCGAGTTACCGAGGACCTTGAGCTGATCGACGGCGGCCGGACGTTGCATGTCGGCAGCGACGAGCAGCGGCTTTTTGCCCTTGGAAGCAACGAATTTAGCGAGTTTGGCGCAGGTGGTTGTCTTTCCAGACCCTTGCAAACCAACCATCATGATGCCCGTGGGTCGACCCGATGCCCACGTGATCGTCTCGCCGTCATGGCGCATCATGGCCTCGAGTTCGTCATGACAAATTTTGACGAAGTGGTCGCTTGCGGAGACTTGATGCGTGGTGCCTTCGTGCTTGACGCGAGCGTCGACGGTGCGACCGATCGCCTTCTCTTTGACGCGGCTGAGAAACGCTTTGACGACGCCGAGTTCGACGTCCGCTTCGAGCAAACTCAGGCGCACTTCGCGGAGCGCTGATTCGATGTTGGATTCGGTGAGCTCGGTGAGACCCGCGAGTCGGTTGCGAGCCTGGCGGAAACCTCGGGTAAGCGTGTCGAACATACGGAGTCGCTCTTTAGCACGACGTCGCGCGCTTCCGTAGATCTGCGTGAGGGGTTTTTACTTTCTGAACCTCGGTCCGGTTCGCCCCGCCGTAATGACTAGCGTCGCTGGAGGCTGAGTTCAGCGGCCGTCTTTTGACAAGCAAGCATGCTCGCTTCGCTTTTCCGGAGCTTCTCTTCCGCCACGGCGAGATCTGCCAAGGCGTTTTTCGGAGCGGCGCCAAGCTGCGCGAGATCGGCTTTGACCTTGAGGGTGGCTTCTTTGCCTTCCGCCATGAGCCGATACGCGTCGGCACAGGCATCACGCGCATCACGGGCCCGCGAAGTCGATGCGGGAAGTTTGGAAAGGGCGTCGATGAGTTTGTGACGCGTCGGCAAATCGTCTGACGACGAATCACGAAGCGCGTAGATCGCTTCGAGAACAGCGCGTTCTTCGCGAGCTTCGGACGATGGACACGCCACGAGAAGAGCTGAAATAAAAACGATGGTTTGAGGACGAACGATCAATCCGCGTCTGCTCGCTTGGGCGGAGGACCCATTTGGATGCGTTCGCCAAGGTGCGCTCCGACGAGGGTGAACATGATCCCCACGGCGGCGAGCAAGAAGTACATGAAGGTCGGCATGGTGCGGACGGTTTGCGTGCGCAGCAGATGCCAGATCGTTGGACCTGCAACGATCACCGTCGCGAGCACCGGTTCGACGACGCGTTTGCCCGGGGAAATCATCCCGAGCAAGGTGCCTCCGACAAACCACACGGGCATGGCGACCATCATCCCGTAACGCCCCTCGAAGTCGAGCTTGTGCACGACCATGGGCAAACCGATGACGATGGCTGCCGTGAGAACGATCTGCACCACGAGGGCGATACCGGCCCAAACGATGCTGAATCCATGGCCGCTTCGCCGACCATACTCGTCGGTCTCGGCGCGACTCGAGCGATGCGAGTCCATTGGTGAACCGCAGGAAACGCACCGACGGCTGGGTGAGACCGGGGAATTGGTCACACCGCACGCAGGGCAAACCATGGAGGATTTCTTCGCGGTGTCTGACATTCGGGCCCCAGGCTAGAAAAGCATTGGGCTTTGGGCAAGAGATCGAGCGTTTTTGGCGCATGTTCGACCTACAAATCGCCGTGGGATGCATGCCCGGGCCGTCAAAGATGCCCACCTCGTATAGCCACGGCTATACTCTCGCCGAACGTTCGGCTCCGTCGTGAACCTCTCGCCGCTCGGTTTGTCCGAGTAAAGATTCGATCTGCTCGTGCCTCGCGATTCCTCGTCGACCCTCGCTGTTCCGCATGCGCCCGCGCTGGATGCTCTGGGTCAGGATCCGGATCTGGTCGCGTTGCCCGGACCTCCAAAACGCGAACGTACGGCAACGGTGGTGATGATGGCCGTGACGGCACTGGCGGCGATTTGGATGTCGTTCGTGTTGATCGGCGAAGCGCGTTATGCGTTGACGCCCGGAGAGCTCACGGACGTCGCCGACTTGGGGACGTTGAACCCGACGCAGGGTTTGGAAAACCGATACGTTCGCGGATCGGGGTTGCTCGGAACGACGGGCGCGATTCGTTATGGACGTGCGGCGGAAGGTGATTCGTTCCGTTTGGCGCCGATCGCCGGAAACAACAAAATTTGGGTGGAAATTCGAGTGCCTGAAGGGTTCGAAGGACCACGATTCGTTCCGCCGTCGAACTTTGCCGGGCGTCTCGTGCCGTTCAAAAAAGCGGGCATTCGTCACGCGCGTTTGCCGGAATCCGTTCGAGCTCAAACGGATAAGCAGGTGCCCGAAGATGCGTGGGTGTTGATCGATGGTTCATCACCTCGCGCGTCGCGTTGGGCCGTCGCGCTCGTGGTGTTGTTCGTGGGTTTTGCTCTCTGGAACATCGTGGGCATCGTGCGCGTGCTCGGACGCGTGCGCGATGCGAAGCCTGCGTAGCCGTTCACGTCGGCGTTCACGTCAAGGGGAACCCAAGAAATCCAGCAAGAGCGGGTTGACGGCGTCGGGTTTTTCCAGATGAACGAAGTGTCCGGCGTTCGCGATACGCTCGATGGATATGCGGGACGTGTAGTGTTTCTCCGTGCCGTACGTCAGGTCGACGCCCATGCAACCATCTTCTTCGCCGTGAATATGCAACGAAGGAACGGTCGTCTTCGTGAGGAGCAATCGACGCGAAGGTCCGAGCAGCGACGAAGGAGCGAAGAACGCGCGGTAATACCCCAGCACGTCGGGAATGCGCGTCGCGATGCCTTCTTTGATGCGATCCAGGTCGGCCTTGGTCGGGGTGTAACTCGGTGACCAATCGCGCCACAATCGATCGATGAGGGCGAGGTTGTTCTCGGCCAAACGCATGTCGGCGATGATCCGAAGTTGAAACATGAAGACGTACCAAGATCGTCGCGCTTGCGCGGGCGTGAGGAGACTGGGCGCAGCCGCGCGCAGGTGCGGAACGGCGATCGTGACGAGGTGGGAGAACTTTTCCGCAGCGAGCGCGGTCGCGGCAAACCCGGCGACAGCACCCCAGTCGTGTCCGATGAGACGCACCGGAGCGTTTGGAGAAAAGTGATCGGCCAACGCGCATAGGTCACGACCGAGCGCTTCGGCGTCGTAACGACGGCTGTGAGCGATGCTGCTTGGTGCATAACCGCGCATGGTGGGACAAACGACGCGGAAACCTCGGGCGACGAGAGGTTTTACCTGGTGCCGAAATGTTTGGGCGTCATCGGGAAAACCGTGGGCACAAAGAACGACGGGCCCTTCGCCGGCGACGAGACAACAGAGCGTCACGTCATCAAGGGCGATCGATTCCAAAGACGTCATGGGTGACACCTACGCACGGCGCGGAACGCTAGATGTTGTCATTGCGAATTGGTTCGGCGCCAAAGTGTTCGGAGAGCGCGCTGCGATATTGCGTCGCGAGCTGCACGACGTCGCGAAACAACCCGGCCATGTCGTGCTCGCCGGCAAACGCCACGACAGGCTCGGCGAAGGTGAGCATGACGGTGTCGCCCGAGAGGGAGAGTTTGCAATCACCCGTCGACATGTCGTTGGCGGTCAGCAGCAAACGGTAGAAGGGTTCGTGGTTTGTCGTGGGCAGACGGACGACGGCGACTCGCAACATGATTTGGAGCGCGGCATCATCGATCTGCACGAGGACCTCGGTCGGTGGGCCTTCTTTGCCGGCGCCGCGAAGCAAGACGCGCCAAACGCGTGGTCCAATGCGAACTCGATTCGAGACGATGTCGAGCGCCGCGAGTGCATCACGCACGACTCGTTCGGCGCCGATCATGTTCGCCGGCATTTCGTACGCGTGCGGCAGAAGAGCTCCACATGCCTGACATCGGTCATGTTCGGCGGTGAACGCTTCGGAACACGAGGGGCATCGGTACACGAGCTGGCGATCGCCGATGTCCGACGCCGCAATGTCGAAGGGTCGCATATCGCGCGCGACAAACCCGATGGGGAAGAGTCGACACGAGCGTTCGTTGACCCCGCGTCCTGAATGAGGGCCGGCAGTGATGACGCCGATCACTTGTCCCGAAGCATCGATCGCCGGACAGCCTCCGCGTCCGGTGCGTGAAGCGAGGTCCGGATCGAGCGCCGCAGGTCCGCCGCCTTGGCTTTCGGAAGACACCGTCGCAAACGCTGCGGTCAGGGGCGATGCGGCCGAGGCGATGAGCACGGAAACTTGTTCGCCCATGCGCGGCAAGGCGTTCGTTCGCAAAGACAAACGCGGCGCGCTGAAGACCGCCGTGGGCATGACAAACGCGACGTCACGTTCGGCGTTGACGTGAACGACGCGACCCGTCGCCCGTCTTCCATCGTCGTAACGAAGCATGACTTCCGAGTAAAACCCGACGGCTCGCCAGCTGGTGACGATGAGTCCGTTGTCGAGAGCGACGAACCCCGTACCACCGGAGCCACCCGACAGAACGGCGACGACGGACTTGCGAACACGAGCTTGCGCTTCGCCGGAAGACGAATTTGCGGACTGCGACGGCGGAGCGACGCTGCGGGGAATCATCCGGTAATGATCCTCTTCAGAGCGGCCATCATGAGCTCGAGCGACGAGGCCGGCTTGTTCGCTTCACGTTGGGCATGCGCGACGATGTCCTTGAGCTTTTGCGAGGTTTGGGAAGGCAAACGGGCACGGACGAGCAATTCGGATAACGCACCAATCGCGAGAAAATGACGCAACGGTTGATCGTTCGGGCTCTGCTCGATCTCTTCGACGTACTTGGCCAAATGCTCGCGCGCTTGTCCGGCCGTGGTGAATGGTTGCGTCGAGAGCTTCGGCTCTTTGGGCACGAGTCCACGTTGGGCAATGATCCGTTCCATGGCGAGCAACGATGGTTCGGCCATGGGCATGGGCGCGTTCTTGTCCGGTACCGCAGCGCTCGACCAAATCATGCGTGTCGCTGCGGCCGTCGTTCGCGACAAGTACGAGACCGCATCGGGCACGGAGTCGCCGAAGTCGTAGATCGAGCGGTACACGAGCGCTCGCACGAGGAGCAACGTCGTCGCTTGGCGTTCGGCGAAGCTGAGCGCCGTGGCGAGGACCTGAGCGCGTTGCACGAGTTCACAGAGTTTGTCCGCCGGCGTGACGGGTTTGTCCGGATTGGCAGACACCCGACGGATGGAGTTCTCGGCGTCCGCTTCGTTCGGCGGTCGAAGCGGGTCGGACAAACCAAGGGCCGTGCGTTGACGTGTCGTCGCGCCGGACGAATTCATCATGACGGCGGGAATCGATCCGATACGAGCCGTGGTCGGAGATATTTCACGTTCGGAAGATGCCGCAGGCGGTACCGCGATCGGCATGGGTACGGCAGGACGAACTCCACCGGATTCGGTGGGCATGAGGACGGCGGGGATGGAATCCCAGGCGTCGCCGGAAGAGGACGACGATTCGTGCATGGCCGGTGGGGCCAAGATGGCGGGGATGTCGTCGAACGAGATGGGTTTCCCGGTCTCTCTGGGCGGCGCGAGGATCGCGGGAATATCGTCCGATGAAGCAGCGCGTTTGACGTCCCTCGATATCGAAGGCGGAGCAAGGATTGCGGGGATCTGCTCCGACGACGACGATGACGTCGGCCACCGTGGTTCACGCGGCGGTTCGCGTAACGATTCACGCAGCGGCTCACGCATCGGTTCACGCATCATCGTTGGAGGTGCAAGGATCGGCGGCGGCTCTTCCGGGAGCGATCGCCGCATCGTGTCTCCACCGAAGAGGGGAGCCATGGCGGGAGGCATGTCGCCATCACGTTGCGTGGAGAAATCCGGACGCAAGGTGGGTGGAGGCGGCTGGACGACTTGGGCGCGAGGCGTGCTTGGGCGCAGCGTCCCGAGCTGCCGTTTTTTGCCCATGGATTCAGGGCTGCTGCGAACTTCGGCTTGGGTGGGAGGTCGCGCTCGAAAGGCTGCGGTGAACAGCTCGGTGTAGCGTTCGGACATCGTCGCCATTTCGTGAATGACGTGTCGGACGAGGGCCGGAGGTGCGGCACCGAGCTGCGCGACAAACCTCATGACGAGCAAGTCTTCGCGAAGGCAGATACGTGATGACAAACGCGCGTCTTCACAAAGTTCGAGCGCGAAACGCATGGCTGCGACGCGTTGGGTTCTTGGCAGTCGAGCGATGGGAGACTCGATGACGAGTTGCATCGGGACGAGTTCGACGAACACGAAGACCGTGGACTCGTGACCCGCAACGATCCACGCGGGTCCTTCCGAATGCGCCAAGGTTCGTACGGACAGACCCGTTTCGACGCCCAAACATGCGGTCACGGCTCGCGCAAAGTCACCACGACGAAACGCTTCGCCAGCCTTGTCGAGCTCGCTGTCGTCGAAGCTCGGATACCGTTGGGGCGTGAAGCGGCGCAACGAGTCTTCGGTGGCCAGCGGCGCTTGGTTCTCACCGCAAGCGTCGCAGCGTGACCCACGCACGGGCCAACCACAGACTGTGCAGAACTCCCGAGCTTGTCGGGTCGGAGCGCCCACGGTGCGCAGAATAGTGCGATCCCGAGCGATGGCGGAGACAATCGTCAACGATTGCGTCGAGATGCAATCGACGGCGGGGTGCAGTCGTCACAAACCTCGCATTTCGGCAGGGACGGCAGGTTTTCCGATCAGATGATGGGATTCAGATGCAGCGGCGTACGCGTCGCGCTGATCTCCGACCGCACGCGCCAAGCCAGCATCGCGGTGAGCAACGCAAACGTGACAAATGTGACGGAAGCGATGACGAGTCCACCGTTACGGCCCAAGCCGATCAAGGGGAGCAGTTCGCCAAACCCTGTGGCCATGACGAGACAAACCAACGACGTGGGAACGATCCAACGCAGCGACACGCGAGCGCGTCCACGGCTGCTTAGACGCGGGAGCGCTTGACGCAACCACACGACGAAGAGCACGAGCGCCCAGCTCTTGAGCAGGAACAAGAATCCCGCCAAGACGCGCAATCCAAGCGTTTCCTGCACGGTTTCGAAGTGCACACCCGGAACCTGCCAACCGCCCAAGAACAACGCGCTGACGATGCCGCACACGATGAAGACATGGGCCCACTCGCCGAACATGTAGAGCAGGCGGCGTGTCGTCGTGGGGGCACCGGGCGCGTTCGAACCGACGTCGGCTTCTTCGATGAGGCTTGCCGATTGCGCTTCGGAGGTCACGAGCGCGCTCATGCAAGCGCCGAAGAGGATCAAGGTGGCCGGGTTTCGGAAGACAAACCAGTGCCATGGCCAGCCGCCGACTTCTCCGAGTGACCCGCCCTGCCCGGCTTGTGCGGCGACGATGTCGTCCATCTTGATCGAGCCGGTGGCCAGCACGACACACGTCATCGCCGCGATGGTCGGGATCTGTTGCAACAGGGTGCGCCATGCTCCACGCAAGCTTCGTCCGATGGACCAAGGTTCATGAGCAAGTGATCCGGCAGTGACGAGGGACAAACCGACGAGGGCCGTGAGGGCGATGAGGAAGAGGACGCCGACGTCGAGTTCCGCGCCGACGAACTTGCGGGCGAAGGGCATCATGACAAACGTCGCGGAGATGCCTGCGAACGAGAGCATCGGAGCGAAGTACGAGAGGATCGGGTCGCCGTTCTTGGGGACGATGTGTTCGGTGATCTCGCCGCGAACGGCTTGAACGACGTTGTCGACCAAGGTCTTTGCTCGCGGCGCCGAGCTTGTCGCGGCGACTCGAAACGCGATGCGTCGGGCAAACCAGGCTACGAGCCCGGACAAACGCGTCGAAACGACCAGCAAGAACGTACCGAACACGCCGAGGAGAATGGCTGCGCCGAGCAGGTCGTTGGTGGCGTTGGCGTGAAAGTTCTCGATGGAAATGGCGGCGGTCAGAAGTTCATCGGCGCCCCGACGAACCGTCAAGACAGGCTCGCGTTCCGCACCGCTTGGAACCATGTCGGAGATGTTCAAGACGGTGACGCCGTCAAAGCTGGTGATGACATCGCCGGCAAGGATCTTGGCCTGGGCGGCGGGACTGTCCGGACGAACGGCGGAGATGACGAGACCGCTGGACTTGGAGGCATCTTCGGAAACGGCCAAACCGAGGAATTCGAGGGTGCGTTGACCATCGGCTTCGCGACCGAGCGCTACGGCGCGTCGTGGGGCTTTGGGCCGGACATCGAGCGTGACGTTTTTGACGGAGCCGGCGACGGGGAGAGCGCCATCGACGCGGGTGTCGAGCGTGACGGTGACGTTGCCCTGAAACGTGGTGTGCGAGGCTTCGTCACCTTGGCCGCATACGCGGGAAATGATGGCTTCGGAGATGTTCGCGGAGACGCGTTCCGTGGACAAACGGGCCTTGCCGAGGATGATCGTTTGGTCGGGGAGCGGCGCTTCGCCCGGGCGATGGAGTGTGCCGTGAAGGGTGATGGTGGCTTCACGCGCATCGCCTGTGGGTAGGTTTGTCCCGATCACTTCGAGTCGATCACCCACTTCGATTTCACGAGGAGCGACGTCGAGGACACGCAACAAATCCGGAGCGGTTTCTCGAGGTTGGCACCCTGCAACGAGGGCGCCGAGAAACGCGAGCTTTAGAAGGAGGTTGCGCGCGGATGAGATTCCGGCAGGTCCGGCCATGACTGGCGCTTATCGATCACCGCGAGGAAATGGGCCAACTTGCGGGCGAACGGGCAAGAAATACCGGGCATTGTCGAGCTCGTTGACGCCGACGTAGAGTTCGGTTTCGAAAACTTCCTTGAGGCGTCGGTAGGTCATGACCTCTTCGATCGTGCCGTGGGCGATGAGTTTTCCGTTCTTCAGAAGAGCGATGCGATCGGCGTATTGAGCTGCGGCGTTGAGGTCGTGAAGGACCATGACGCAGGCGAGTTCGCGCTCCTGTACTTCCCGACGAACCAGTTCGTTGACGGCGATGAAGTGACGGACATCGAGGTGCGCGTTGGCCTCGTCCAAGAGGAGAATCGGGGCTTCTTGAGCGAGTGCGCGAGCGATGGTGACGCGTTGTTGTTCGCCGCCGGAGAGGGCAGTGACGAGGCGATCGGCAAGCGGTTCGAGTTCGCAGGCGGTGATGGCTCGAGCGACGGCGTCGTCGTCGTGTTTCGATGCGCGCATCCATGCACCTTGATGGGGAGCACGGCCCATCATGACGACGTCGCGCACGGTAAAACCGACGGGGGCTTCGGTGGTTTGGGGCACGACGGCGATCTTCTTGGCGATGTCGCGCCGATCACGATTCAGCGGTTCTCCAAGCACAAAAACATAACCGTGGTCAGGAAAAAGTGAGCCGGAAACCACTTTTACGAGGGTCGACTTACCCGCTCCGTTGGGCCCCAACACCGCGCAGATTTCGCCTTTTCGAACCTGCAAATCGATGTTCTCGAGGGCGCGTTGGCGACCTCCATAACTAACCGACACACCCTTGAGTTCGAAGGCGTTCATGCACTTACCGCTTTGCCTCGAGATACGATTCGCACGGAGACCACCTTGCGAAATGCCGTCACTGATGGTCCAATCCGACGAGCTGCGAAAGGGACGTCATGGATACGGCGAAGGAGACCACGGGACCCACTGCAACGCCACGTCGCGTCATCAAGCGGTACTCCAACCGTAAATTATACGACACGAAAGACAGTCGTTACGTCACTTTGCAACAGATCGGCGAGATGGTCCGGGCTGGCGAAGAGGTTCAGATCATCGACAACGCGACCAAGGAAGACAAGACCGAGGTCACGTTGGCGCTGATCATTTCCGAGGATCTGAAGAGTCAGCCGCGAAGTGTGCCTCTTGGAACCTTGCGCGACTTGATCCAGGAACGTGGCGAGCGATTGCTGAATCAGTTGCGTGAAGGCCCCATCGGAAGGCTCATTCCCGGAGCCGGCGAAGAAGCGCCTCCAGCGGAAGCCGTCGAGGCTCCGGAAGCCGCGCCAGCGCCTGCGGGTGAACCGGAAAAACCCGTTCAAGCTGCGAAAGCACGCATTTCCGAGATCGTTGAAAGTTCCAAACACACGCTCGATCAATGGCAACACGCCGTCGATGAACGTGTGCGACATATTCTGCCCGCTCTGAATCCATTCCGAGACTTGCAATCCGAAGTCGAACGATTGTCGCGTCGCGTCGAGGAATTGGAGGGGTTGGTTCAGAAGCTGAACGGAGCGGCCGCGCCGTCGGGAACCGATCAAGGATCAAAAGAACAAGCTCGGGAATAGTTTCGGCGCTAAGCCTGTTCCGGGCGTCCGATGGCATTTTTCTTCAGCAAGAAGCCCGCTTCTGTTGCGCAGGAGTTGAGCTTTACCTCCGGAAGGCGAAAATCTTCGGATTTCGACGCCTTCGAGGTCGAGATGCTCGGCCATCTCGACACGCTTTACGCGGTCAGTTGCCGAATGACCCGCAGTACGACGGAGGCCGAGGATCTTGTTCAAGACACGATCGTCAAGGCCATGCGGGCACGTGACCAGTTCGAGCCCGGCTCGAATCTGAAGGCGTGGCTTTTGCGCATCATGACAAACACGTTCATCAACCGTTATCGACGCGGGGGACTCGAGCGGGATTTGTTTGAAAGTCCGGACGCGGATTCGCTGACGGAGGGGTGGGTTGGCGCGACAACCTTGCGCGGAATGCGCGATCCCGAGACCGCGGCGCTCGCGCCGTTGGTGGAAGCCGAAGTGAGCCGAGCGCTCGACGAGCTGCCGGATGAATTTCGCATCGCGGTCGTGTTGTCGGATATCGAAGAGCTTTCGTACAAGGAGATTGCCGACGCGATGGGTTGTCCGATTGGAACGGTCATGTCGCGTCTGCATCGCGGACGTAAGATGTTGCAGGGCAAATTGCGGGACCACGCAATCGCGATTGGCATCATCCAAGAATCGTCGGCGAAAAAAGGCGACGATTCACCAACCGATCTCGACGCTTATCGTAAACGTCGCCGAGGTGCTGCACTATGAAGGGGCTCAAGGTCGTAACCGACGAATGCGCGCTCTTCTCCACGCAGATTTCGTCGTATGTCGATGGAGAACTCGATCCGGGGCATAACGTCGATATGGAGGTGCATGCGCTTCGTTGCAGTCAATGCACCGAACGCATCAGGTTTCTCCAGACGATGCGCGCGAGTATGAAACGCACGGCGCATACGCGAGCGCCGGAAGCATTTCGAGCGCGGATGGAAGCGGCGATGCATGCGGAGAAAGAGCGCGTGCAAAATGCCGATCGGGAAGCGTTTGGCGGGGCAAAACTGATCGGATGGAAATATGCGGCGGCGCTGGCGGCAGCGGCGACGGTGGTTTTGTCCGTGGCGGCTGCGAAAAACCGTCAAGATACGGCCGCCATGGGGCCGACGCGAGCTGCGGCGATCGAACCTTCGACGGGATTCGACAGCCTACTCGACGAACTCGTTGCTCTGCACGCCAATCCTCTCCCGCCCGAAACGACAAACCCCGAAGAATTGACTCGATTCGACCCATTGGTGGGTGTTCCCGTGCGCCGTCCGGCGTTTCAGCCATTGGGAGCGAATTTCCGAGGTGCTCGTGTGCACGCGATGAACGAGCGGCGAGCGGCGCTTTTGCAATACACGATGGAAGGCAATCACCGCATGACGGTGTATGTGTTCGATCCGCGGGCCGTCGTGATGCAGGCAACGCGTCTGCAACCGCGCGTGGTGCGCGAGCGTCCGGTGTACGTGGGCAAACTCCGCGGATATTCGGTCGCTGCGGCGGAAAAAGGCGGCGTGGGATATGCGCTCGCGACAGACCTCGATGATGATCACAGCGCGCAGTTGGTCCTGACCGCCGCACAACCTTGAAGTTTTCCGGCCGTTCTGCTGGATGTCGAGACAAACCAACCGTCGACGCGTGCCGAGTCATGCGTATATTGATTTTTTGCCCGCCTGCCGTGTAGGCTCCTAGGTGCTCAAACGAACTGTGTCGTTGCGGGTATCGAGGGTTTTTCATGGCGTCCGAAGAGTTTCTTCCTTCCGAACGACGTGTCGCGTATTCGCTCGTTCGCGATCAAATTGACGATGGCGATGTCATTCTGTTTCGCGGTAATGCGGAATTGAGTCACGTCATCAGCGATATTTCGCAAAGTGCCTATTCGCATGCCGGGTTGATATTGACGTGGTATGGGCGGCGGATGTTGCTTGCGGCGGAAATGCCGCGCGTTCAGGCGATTCCGCTGAGCCTCAAGGTGGCGACGTACAACGGGCGCATCGATTGGTACAAGCTCGTCCCGGAAGCTCGTGAAAAACTCGACATTCAGCGACTCGCGGTGGAAGCGCTGACTCATTTGGGCATTGACTACGGAACGGGGAAACTTTTCGACTTGGCGTCCCATTTCATTTTGGGAACCGATGCCGACGACGATGCTTCGAATCCGAATACGCTCGTATGTTCGCAATATGTATCGCGGTGTTTTCGTTTGGCGGGGATGGACTTGTCGCCGACGTCGGATTTGGCCACGGTTCCCGGGGAAATCGCGGTTTCGCCCTATTTGTGTTATCACGCGACGTTGCAACCCGAGACCGATGACGTCGACGAAGTACGCGCCCGACGCGCCATTTGAAGGTGTTATTGAACGGCGCCTACGCCGCCTTTACGCGGATCCGCGCCGGCTTCGATGACACGCGAGCCATCTTGGCCGTGCGAAATGGAGACGGCTTGCACGGCGCTGAAATTGGGTTTGCTCGTATCGACGACTTCGCCGCGTTTTTCCAGATCTTGAATGGCATCGACGCCGAGCGCGACGTCGACGAGCAATCCGCCGGCGGGAGGCGTTTCAATGCGCGGCGCAGAAACGGCTTGTTGGACGGGCATACCGAATGCGAGATGCGCGAGCAGGACTTGCGTCGTGCCCGTGGCAATGCGGGTGCCTCCCGAGCCGCCGAGGGCCAACACGGGTTTGCCGTCCTTGAAAACGATGGTCGGGGTCATGCTGGAAACGGGGCGAGCGCCGCCGCGTGGACGATTGGGGCCGTCGTGAACGCCGTATAATTTGTAAATGCGTTCGTCGGTAAAATCGTCGAGTTCGTCATTGAGAACGAAGCCGCCTTCGGCGACGAGGCGCGAGCCAAACAGGTTATTGACGGTGCTCGTGATACTGGCGACGTTGCCTTCGGCATCGACGGTGACGATATGCGTGGTTCCGTGATCATCGACGGGTATTTTATCCGCCGGCGTTGTTGTGGTCATGGAGATTTTGGCGCGGCGCGCCTTCATTCGAGTTTGGCTTACCAAACCATCGACGTCGACTTTGATGAAGGCCGGATCACCTATTTTGCGGACGCGATCGGCAACGGCGCCGCGGAACGTTTCCGCCAAGAGATGGCTGTATGCGCCCGTGCCAAACCCGTGGGTGGTCAGGTCCGCTTTGGAATGCATGTGCAAGGTTTCGAGCATCATGACGCCGCCCGCGGACGGGGGCGGCATGGTGGCAATTTCGTAACCTTCCCATTGCGTGCGCAGAGGTTTGCGTTCGATGACTTGATAAGATTCGAGGTCCTTTTTCGACAAACGACTTCCGCCGGCTCGAGCGGTGGCCAGAATATCCGCGGCAATGGTTCCTTCGTAAAACGCTTTTTTCCCTTCGGCACCGATTTTTCGCAATGTCGCGGCGAGCGCGGAGTTTTGAACGATTTCACCGGCCGGAACGATGGCTCCGGCTTTGGCGAAAAGACCGTACCGAGGGGTGGTCGTGACCCATTTTTCGCTCCATTTGAGCGCGCGACTCAAGTGCGCACTGACGGGAAAGCCTTTTTCGGCCGCTTCCGCGGGGCCTCGAAACAAGTCCGCGAACGCGAGTTTTCCCCAGCGAGCGTGCATTTCGGCAATTCCGGCGATTTCGCCGGGCGTACCGGTCATGACGCCACGTTTGTCGGCGGCCGGGGGGCGTTTCGAGAGTTCTTCAGGAAGGATTCCGATCGGTGCGGTTTCGCGAAAATCAAGGACGACGACTTCTTTTTTCTTGGCATCCCAAACGACGGCAAACCCTCCTCCGCCAATGCCGCTCGAGACGGGATGCACGACACCGACGGCGAGAGCTGCGGCGATGGCGGCGTCGACGGCGCTGCCTCCTTTGGCCAAGACGTCCATGGCGATGGCGGATGCGGTGGCGTTTTCGGTCGCGACGGCGTATTTATGGGCGGTTTGTCCCGGCGTAACAGGTATGAGGTCCTTCGGAGGAGGAGGCGGAGTGGACGCCGACGGAGGTGGATTTGCGGCGACGACGGGGGTTGAAGTGTTTGTCGCACCTGCGGTGCAACCAGCACCGGGCAGCGTGATGAGGAGCGCCAAAGACGCGACGAGGGAGAGGGTGGAGGCGGCGCGAAAAAATCGCATGTACGAAACTCCTTGGCGCACCAACGGACGCGCGACTTGGCTAGGATGCATCGCAACCGGGTCGCGAATCAACATCGGTTCGCAGTTTGCGTGTCGAGGGAGAAACCAGCATGCGCTTCGTGTTCGTCATGGATCCACTGACTCGAGTTACTCACGACAAGGACACATCGTTCGCGTTCATTCGTGCCGCACAGGGGCGTGGTCATGAGAGCTTTCACTGTTTGCCGCAGGATCTGCACGTTCGTGAAGGGCGAACGTCGGCATCGGTGCAACGGATCGAAATCCTGAAGGAACCTCCGTACATCGTGTTGCGCAAAGACGCAGGGACAAACGTGGTGGATCTGGAGGACATCGACGCGGTGTTCATCCGGAAAGACCCTCCGTTCGATCAAGCGTATCTGTACGCAACGCTGATGCTGGAGCGAGCGCGCGGGAAGACGTTGATCATCAATGATCCTCGTGGTTTGCGTGATGCAAACGAAAAGCTGTATGCGATGCATTTTTCCGAGTGGACCCCGAAAACGATCGTCACGGCGGACCGCGAGATGATCCATCAGTTTGTCTTGGACACCGGTGGCAAAGCAGTGATCAAGCCGCTCGATGGTGCAGGCGGTTGGGGCGTGATGATGCTGCGCTCGGAGGACAAGAACGGTCGAGCGATCGTGGACATGTTGACCGGGGAAGGACAACGGGTGGCGATGGTGCAGGCGTTTCTGCCGGCGGTGTCGCAAGGGGACAAACGGATTCTGCTGCTGGATGGGGAGCCGCTGGGGGCAATTCTGCGAGTGCCGCGGCAAGACGAGATACGGTCGAACATTCACGTGGGCGGGAGTGTCGTACCGACGGAATTGACGCCTCGGGAGCAGAAATTGGTGCGCTCAATTGCACCGAGGTTACAATCGGATGGCCTGATTTTCGTGGGACTTGATGTGATCGGCGAGCATCTGACGGAAGTAAACGTAACAAGCCCTACGGGCATTCAGGAGCTGAGCCGGTTCACCGGGACGGACCAAGCGGAGAAGGTGATCGGGTGGGTCGAGAAGAAGCGGAGTGCGTGACAAAAAACCGCGTCGTTTTGGGCCTTGGCTCGAACCTCGGTGCACGCGGGAACACAATCACACGGGCAATCAGTGCGATCACCGCATGGCAAGACGTGATCTTGGTTGCACAATCATTTGTGTACGAAACACCACCGGCTGGTGGCCCACCGCAACCGAACTATTGGAACGCGGCGGTACTTCTTCTGACGTCAAACGATTTGCCGACGTTGCTCGAGTGGGCGCTTGAGCTCGAGGTGACGTTGGGGAGGGTGCGACCCGACCCGGTGCGTTGGGGTCCACGAACGATCGACATTGATATTTTGTGGGCGGAAAAGCGCGTTCTTCAAGAACCGTGGTTAGAAATTCCGCACCCTCGACTCATCGAACGGGTGTTTGCCTTACGTCCGTTGCTCGACGTCGTTCCCGATGCGAAAGACCCTCGTACGGGCGAACTTTACGCGGACTTACCCACGGCGAATCTGCATATCGTGCGCATCGATTCGCATTAGCGGCTCAGCCGACTTCGGGTGGTGGAGGGAGCACCTTGTCCAGGAAAAACTTCAGCACATCGAGCGGCGTTATGATGCCCACGAGTCGACCGCTACGAACAACGGGCAAGTGATGAATGTCTCGCTCCCGAAAAATCGTCATCACTTCATCCGAAGTTGCAAATTCATCGACGGAAATCGGCGGTGTGCTCATTACATCCCGCGCCGTCACCGACTCGTCCGTCGACCGCAGCAAAGCCCCCATCAAATCTGTTTCCGACACGAAGCCCACCAGTCGTTCGTGTACATCAACAACCGGTACTCCGCCGATGCGAGCATGTACCAAGATGCCGGCAATCGCGCCAAGCGACGTGTCGTCGGTGATCACCGTCGCGTGATGCGTCATGATATTTCGCGCATGTCCCTTCATAATCGGACTTACCATGCCCCCAAGGTCCCCGCGCGTCCAGCATCGTCGCGCAAAATCATCCCGGTCGTTCCGAACAAACCCCCGCGGACAAGGGCGTCATGAAAAACCTCCGTTCCACTTCGCAGTCGACCGTTCGGCCGCCGTTCGAATTTTGGTCGCCCGCAACTTTATCGCCATGATTTCATAAAAAGCGTTTATCCAAACGCAAACGTGCGTATGATGTGCACACACTCGATCCGCTTTGGTGAGAACAGGACCAACCCATGACCAAGTCCGACGTACAGCATCCCTTGCTCACGGTCGAAGGGCGCCGAAATCCTCATGCCATTTATGCAAAGCTGCGAGCGGAAGAGC
Organism: uncultured Polyangium sp.; assembly: GCA_964435055.1. GTDB lineage: Bacteria > Myxococcota_A > Polyangia > Polyangiales > Polyangiaceae > Polyangium. Next base: position 16,776 of record CAYSYX010000085.1, read on the forward strand.
CGCTTACGCGCATCATCGACCCCATGCGCAAGCTATCGTATTGGCTTTTTACGCGTTATGACGACTGCCTCGATGTGCTCAAGGATCCTCGTTTCGGAAAGGACTCGCGAAAACTCACCGCCGAGGAACTCGTCCGAAATGGTTTTACCGACGAGCTCTCGATGCTCGGCCAGCACCTCTTGGGCACGGATCCGCCCGATCACACACGTTTGCGAGGGCTCATTGCCAAAGCATTCACCCACGCGCGCATCGAAGCGCTACGTCCGCGAATCAAGTCCATTGCCGAACAATTGATCGATCTGGTCGAACACCGCGGCGAAATGGATATCGTGGCGGATTTCGCCTATTTGCTCCCCGTTACGGTCATTGCCGAATTGATTGGGGTTCCGCTCGAAGATCACCCTCGTTTTCGCGCGTGGACCACAACCATCATGACGCCGCCTGTCGATGGAAACATGGACGGGATCCGAGCGGCGGGGTTCGAGTTTTTCCAGTACCTCATGAGCTTGATTGAAACTCGACGAGGTACGCCCGCAGATGACCTCATCAGCGCGCTGATCGCGGCGGAAGAGCATGGGGACAAACTCAGCGGCCAAGAATTGGTCAGTATGCTCTTTTTGCTCTTGGTCGCGGGCCATGAGACGACCGTCAACTTGATCGCGAACGGTTCGCTGGCATTGCTTGATTTTCCCGACCAACGAAAGCGCCTCGAAGAAGATCCGTCACTGCTCGAATCGGCCGTCGAAGAGATGCTCAGGTATTGCGGACCTGTGGAAACGACGACGTCGAGGTTTGCCCTTGAAGATGTCACGTATTACGGGAAAACCATTGCGCGAGGCGACTTGGTGCTCGTGAGTCTCTTGTCGGCGGCCCATGACGAATCTCGATTTCCGAACGGCGATCAATTCGACATTACTCGAAAACCGAACAAACACATCGCGTTCGGTTACGGCCTCCATTTTTGCTTGGGTGCACCGCTCGCGCGATTGGAAGGCATGATCGCCTTTGAAGTGCTGATGCGGCGGGCTCCCCGCTTTCAATTGGCGGTACCTCGCGAATCGCTTGAATTTCACACGTCGTTGCTTTTGCACGCCGTGCGCAAATTGCCCGTCACGTTTTGAGTTTTCTACGCCAAACGTTCACACCAACCGGTGATCCCCACGCGCTTTTAATGAGGCGACGACATCCTTGACGTCCTGCGCTCGAGAACGCGGAACGACCAAGACGGCATCGTCCGTTTCGACGACAACGAGATCCTCCACACCAACAAGCGCGATCACCCGCTTGGAAAGTGCGACCTCGGTTCGTAAATCCAGCACCAAATTGCGTTCGGCATGAATGAGCACGGTGTTCTCGGGAGCCGCATTTCCATGGCTGTCTTTCTCCGCGAGCTCCCAAGCCGACTGAAAACTACCCACGTCACTCCAACCGAAATCGCCCGGGACAACGGCAAACTCCGCGAGATGATCCATGACACCGTGGTCGATGCTGATGGATGGCAGCGTTGGAAAAATCCGTTCGACTGCCGCGTCTTCTTCATTCCGGCGAGCGGCTGCGTCAATAGCGTCGAGGCCTTCGGCCAAAGCGGGAAGATGGCGCCGAATGGCGTCGAGCATATCGCGCACTCGAAAGAAAAACATTCCGGCATTCCAAAGATGCTTTCCTCCGGCAACGAACTCTTCGGCTCGAGCGCGGTTCGGTTTTTCCACGAATCGTTTGGCGCGACATACGCTTTGACCGAGCGTATCGCCGTCGACTTCGATATAACCAAAACCCGTTTCCGGATGCGTCGGTTTGATGCCGATGGTGGTAATGACCCCCGATGCCGCTTTGCCAACCGCAAGCTCGATCGCGCGAAGAAAGCCCGGGACATCGACGACGTGATGGTCGCTTGGTAAAACCATGAGGACCGCATCGGGGTCTGTCCTGGCAATACGTGCGGCGGCCCAGCCGATACATGGCGCAGTATTCCGCGGGGCCGGTTCGACGAGCGTATTGTGCAGGCGTAGCTCGGGAAGAACGGCCGCGGTTTGTTCCACGAGGTGTTTTCCCGTGGCCACGTGCACGTGATCCCAGCCTGCGAGCGGCAGAATGCGTTGCGCCGTTTGCATGATCAACGGGTCGTGACCGACAAGCGGCAGGAGCTGTTTGGGGCGAAGGGATCGCGATGCGGGCCAGAATCGAGTTCCCGCACCACCGGCGAGAATCAAGGCGTGAGTCGAAGGTCGGTTCATGTTTGTCGTCATCCGGGTCGAGTGGTCGCGATGGCAAGGCTTTCCGAAAAAGCACGTGAATACGCAAGAATTGCAAGGCCAAGGGGAACGGTCCAGCACGCCGTCAGGGCCAAGGCTCGTTTTTCCAGAACGAACCGCGTGGCCCGAAGCGCGACGGTGGTGCCGAGAAATGCTGTAAAGAACGCTACGGCGAGCGCAGCCCCGGGGATATCGGGAAGAATGGGGCCCTGGAACATGGCGTGCAGCGATTTCGTGTAAAGACCCATAGCCGATAACAAGAGAGCCAAATCAAGCGCAAAATCGTTTTTCATTCTCATCCACGAGGCCATCACGAGCGTAACGCCCAAAAAGGAACCTCCGGGAAGACTCGACATGCCCTGGCCGAATCCCAGCAACAAGGCGAAAAACATCGATGGTTTGTCCTGGAGCATTGCTTCGGAACGTGTCGCATCAACGAGCGCCGTCGTGGCCAGCAGCAGGCCGGTCAGAAGCAGGCCAAAACCAACGGCAACAGGTGTGGTCATCCAATATCGGGCAACGAGGTCCACCAGGGAGCTCGAGACCATGCTCGTGCCCAAAGCGCCAAGGACAATAGCTGCGTCATAAGCCGCTGCGGACGAACGGAACAAACCGGGTCGGGTGAGAGCGAGCAGTCCGGCACGACCGGCGTCGCTCAGTCGACGACGTGCGGCGAAGATCAATGCGGATGCGGTGGCGAAGTGGAGGAACGTTTCGAGCTGCGGGCCGTTGCGTCCGGGTTCGAGCCAGAGCCACGCGACGGCATCGTGCCCGGATCGAGACACCGGAAGCGCCTCGGACAGACCTTGGATTGCAGCAAGCAGCACGATGATGTGCACTGGGAGCACGAGGTGTTCATAGCAGTGCTTGGCGGTCGTTGTCCATCAAGCGGCTTTTTCGTGGGCGCCGTGGAACGATTCCTGAGGGTCGGTCGTGCCGGTTTGCGCAGAGCTCGACGAGGAGCCTGGAACTTGCGCACGAACGTTGGACGCCGAGGACTGTCCCTGCAATTGAGCTGCTCCGCCACGTTTGACTTGGATTTTGGTGGCTCCTTCGCTTTTGGCTTTGGGGATATGTACTTCGAGCACTCCGTTTTCGACGTGGGCGTCGATTTGGTCGGACATGGTTCCTTCGGGCAGCATGAATGATCGCACGAAGTTTCCGTAGGATCGTTCGTAGGTCCAATACCGGTCGCCTTCGTCACGTTGTTCTTCGTCGCGTTTACCGCTGATGGTCAAGCGGTTGCCGGTAACTTCGACCGACACATCGTTCTCGGTCAAACCGGGCAAATCGGCGCAAATGACGAAGCCGTCGTTTTTCTCGCAAATTTCGAAGTCGGGGACAAAGCTTCGGGACATCTGGGGAAAGGAAGCGGCGAGTTCAGCGAACGGGTCGACGTTGAGCATATCGCGCATACGACGAAACGGGTCAAAGGCGCCGTGGAAGCGGAAGGGATCCCACGAGGTGAGCCATTGAAACGGGTCCTGGCTTTGAGTTTGTCGTGTCATTTCACGATTTTCGCTGGGTTGGGTTTCACGTCGACGCAGAATTCCGGCCATGGTTGGGCTCCTTTGCTGTAGGTTCCGACGTGTGAACACTGCAGGATTCATGCAAAGGAAGATTGCAATCTCATAGCACACAAATCAGACGGGCCATCGCGACACAGGCGATTTTCGAACCGTGGTTAGGTCGGAACGGTGGTTTGTGTCAAATATTGAAACACAAACCACAATTATACACTCGTGCGTCTGCGAGCCCGGGCTGCACAAGAAATGTCATTGTTCTCATCCAGTAGCGTGCAATTTCGCTTAATTTAAGCCCCAATTCATACCGTGGTTGGTCTTGGACAAACCCCCGACAGAAACAACGTGCCGTTTCACACAACTGACGGACGCCCATTGTCTCCCAACTTGTTCGCGCTGCTTCATCGCCGTCGGCGTGTGGCCTACCCTTCGTGAAGACAAACTGCACAGCAAGATTGCACCATGGCGCTTCAGCCGAGTATTGTGTGCTCGGGTCACGCCCCTTGGGCGCGAGCAACACCCAACCGCGGAGCTTGATTCATCGATGGGCATTGGCGGACACGACGACGGACCTACTTCACGCGGAGGCGGCGGCACGGGGCCTCACAGCGATGCGCCGCGAAGTGACGGTTTGCGCAACCCCGGTGACCTTATACGTAGGCTTCAAGCTGGTGACTACGAAGGCGCCGCGCGTGCGCTCGACATCTCGCAAGCGTCGACCAACGAACTCATCCAAGCACTCGCCGAACTGGGAGCAGACCTTGCACACGAACGAAAAGTGCGTGAGGCGCGGCTTTCGACGCTCATGGATGTAGTGACACAAATCGCAGTCCGTAATTATGCCGTTCGAGCCGAGATCAGCGACGCCAAAGATGCAATCGATGGCGTCGCCGCGGGTCTCAACATGCTCCGTGAAGAGCTCCAATCGACCACGGTGTCACGCACTTATCTCGACAATATTTTCGCCTCTCTTCCCGACGCGTTATTTGTCACGACGCAGGTAGGCACGATTCGCTCGGTCAACAACGCCGCAGTCGACATGCTCGGGTACCTGCGACGTGAGCTCATAGGCAAACCCTTGTCCGAGTTTGTCCCACTCGACCTCGGTTCGAGTTCGATCCATCAACTCAGGGGTGAAGAGCTCGTCCTCGTCGACAAACAAGGAACGAGTCTGGTGGTGTCTTGTTCGGCATCCGCGCTGTACAACGAATCTAGATTCGACGGATTTGTTTGCATATTGCACGACATCACCGGCCGTAAACGCGCGGATGAAGAACGGCAGCGGCTGCATGACGAACTCCGCGAGCAGGCAGAGATCATTCGCCGCATGAGCACACCATTGATCCCGATCAGCGACGAGATCATGGTGATGCCTCTCGTGGGTGCCGTCGACGCTCAGAGGGCCGATCAAATTTTGAGTTCGATTCTCACGGGCATCGCGACAAACCACCCACGCGTCGCAATCATCGACATCACGGCGCTCGCGGGTGTCGATGCCGATGTGGCCAACACCATTCTACGTGCGGCGAGTGCGGCAAGACTGCTCGGCGTGGACGTGTACTTGACGGGGATGCGTGCGGAGGTCGCCAGAACTCTGATTGAGACAGGATTGGATTTGTCCGGCATCGTCACTTGCAGCACGCTGAAGACGGGTATTGCGCTTTCGACAAAACGGCTTCACGATCGGACCACGAAGCGTTGAGGAGTCAGACGAGATGTTCGATGATTCGGTCGTATATGAAACTCGAGCTGCCAGTATTCGGTGGGACAAACGCGGCTTCTTGCGCAAAAACTTCAAGGAAGGGATCGATCATACGATCAAAGACGCCTTGGAAGACATGGGGATCCTCCAGAAGGTGTATGTCGGATTCAAAGTACCGTTGCTCGTCGACGCGCGATTGATCCGTTCCGCCGACCAGGAGTCGCGTAATTTTTGGACGAGTGCCGAGTTCGGTCACTACGTCAAGGCTGTCGCGGTCATTTCCGGCAACTCGCCCATCGTCAACATGATCGCAAATATCTCGTTCGCCGTGCGCAAACCTTTGGTCCCCATTAAACTGGTCGCTTCCGAAGAGGCCGCCATGCCCTGGATCGAATGGTTCCTTGACGACGAACACGAATCGCCTCCAACGTCGGTACAGATTTTCTGATCAGACAATGCCTTGGTTTTGGGCATTTTTGTTTACCCAGGTCATCGAAGTTCCCATCTACATGCGAGGAATGCGGGCTCGCTTTCACGAGGCAGCCGGCGCAAGCTCACTTACGCATCCTATCGTCTGGTTTGTCATACCCGGACTTTGCGACCGGTTTTACCTACACATTTTAGATCGCTTTCCGAGTTTTTGGCTGACTGCTTCGACACGCTACATCATCATGGTGGTCATTGCCGAGGTTTTTGCGGTGACGGCGGAAGCATCATACTTTCGAATGATTGAACTGAAGCAACCTTGGCGATGGTCACTCATTGCAAATATGTCCAGTTTTGGCCTAGGCATGTTATCGCGGCATTACTTGGGGTTTCCATGATTCATGGTTCGTATCTCCGACGAGCTCATTGAACCCGACAATGACTAGGTTCACTCGAGCAGAAAACGGACCTTCGCACCCTTTCGGCTCTGGAGTGTTGTTCGGCTTCGACGTAGGATGACGTGGATGGCTCCTTGTCACATAGTGGCGCGTTTTTTTTGTGGCAGCGCAATACTTGGACTTCTGGCAGGTTGTGCCGGAATCCGAACCTCGGTAGTAAAAAAGCCTTCACATTCCGCATCCTTCGGAACGATGTCGCCAAATATGTCTGTTGACTATCTGGCGATCGGGTCTCGTGCACTCTTGGCCGCCGTCGAGCCGCTGCTCATGCATCGAGAAAGATCAGGTCTACGGGTAAAACGTCTGATATTGGAAGATATCGTGCCTCTTTCCGACGTCACCGAGGACGCAACGGCTCCGATTCTCGCGGCGATACGCTCGGTGGCGACCCGAAGCGGACCTTCATTGAGGTTTGTCCTGCTCGTAGGTGACGCTCCGGGTTACAATGAGACGGATCCCGAACGCCAACTGCTGCCCACGTTTTATCGCCGAAAAATTCAATATTGGGATGACGATCCATTTGAGCGTGAACGGCCGGATTTGCGAGATATCCGCGAAAAACGCCGGCATCGCTTTGCGGATACGGAATATGCAACGGATTGGCCGTACGCTCTCGCCCACGTCGATGCACCTGGACAATCTGCATTCACAGCAAAAGCGAATCCGAAACCATTAGCCGTAGGACGAATACCTGCGCGCAAGCCCGACGAAGCGGCGGCGTTCGCCCATAAAGTGGTTCGGTACGAAACTGCAAAATCGGAGGGGCTCTGGCGACGAAGTATGACGATCTTTACAGGTCCTGCGAACTTCGGACCTATCGCCGATTTTATGATTGAAAACACGATGACGCGCACGCTTGACGAGAAGGTTCCGTATGATTGGGATGTTGACGTCATTTTCCCGAAGCTCGGTTCTCCGTGGGCCTATCCTTTTCCGGATTTGCAGGACAAACTGGTCTCGCGTCTCGACGCAGGTACGCTGATTGCCGGATACGTTGGTCATGGAGCGCCGACGCACTTCGACGATGTTCATTACAATTATAATTATTATCAAATTGGTTCGACATGGGACTTGGAACGACTGCGCATTGGCGCCGGGAAGCCATTTTTCATAGCTTTGACGTGCAGCAATGGTTTTTTTGACATGCGCGAACGCATTCAGTCGATTGCCGAGGTTTTGGTGCTCAATCCCGGCGGAGCAATCGCGGCATTTGCGGCAAGTCGGGTCAGTCATCCTTACCCAAACGCGCTTTATGGTGATGCTCTTGTTCAAACATTCGTTGAGGAACACGCGCCGACCGTTGGCGAAGGTGTGGTAACGGCAAAAGAGAGAATGCGTCAAGCCGAGTTGCCGCTTGCACCGCTGCTATTTGATTCAGATCCCGCCCAGCTCACGGAAGAGCACGTGGGGCTCTACAACCTATTCGGAGATCCGGCGACGATTCTGCAATATCCGACCAACGCGCGAATGACGTTGGAGCCTCAACGCAACTCGTATTCACCAAACAGCTCTGTCGATGTGGCCGCTGAAATGAAGGAAATCAGGACAGGCAACGCATTTCTCACAATCGAGACGAAACGAAGCGTGGTTCGCGCGAACGCTCCTTCCGCCTTTCTACTACAACAAATGCCGGAAGAAGAAATGTGGACGACGGTCCGAGACACGTACGAAGCCGCGTCGAACAAGGTGGTTTTGCGCGTCGATGGCATCGTTGTTGACGGATTTGCTCGATTCCAGGTTAAGCTGCCGCAGATACCGGGAGATTATGTGGCCAAAATATTCATGACGGGCAATGGCAACACCAGTACGGGGCACATCAAGCTAAAAGTGGTCAGTTCGGAACACTCCGACAAAAAAAGCAATTAAAATTACTTTTATCACGTGACCGTGGTTGGGAAAATTGTAATCTAAATTTCATGAATCAATATATGGTCCGACAAAAACGATGGCCAAATTACTCCACTACCTGGCGGATGATTTGGCGGCCGCCACCCTCCGCCATGGCGGCCGCCACCCCGGACGTGAACAGCGCCCTGTAAAAACATCGGCAATATCCCTGTTCTGAGTTTTTCCGGGGCTTGGCATGCGGATAGCACACCTGCGCCGCATCATGAGCCTGGCACGAAGCATTCACCCTGGAGCCACCTACCTCATCACGCGCCGCGTCGAACAACGTCGGTGCCTCCTGCGCCCCGACTCCGCCATGACGGCGTTCATACGATATGCGTTCGTCATGGCCGCACAAATCCATGAAATCGAATTGCATGCTGTTTGTGCCATGTCCACTCATTTCCATTACGTCGTTTCCGATCCCAAAGGAGATCTTCCTCGATTCCTCGCCACATTTCATCGCCTCGTTGCCCGCGGCGTTCAGCGGATTCGTCGCTGGGATGGTGCCGTTTGGAATCGTTCCCAAACCAGCATCGTCAAGTTGTGTACACGCGAAGCGATCGTTGAAAAAATCGCCTATACGCTCGCCAATCCCGTTCAAGCCGGCCTTGTAAGACACGCCTGGCAATGGCCGGGGTTCAAAACAAGCATTGACGACATCGGCAAATCAAAGATCCAGGCCGAACGCCCCAAAGGTATCTTTGACCCCAAAAATACGAAATGGAAAAAAAGCCCTTCTCTCAAGGTTACTCTACCGCCATCCATTACCCGCGAGAATGCCGACGCGTTCATCGCAGATATCAAACTCGAGCTTGGTAACCTCGAATCCGCCGCACATGCTGCGATACCTCGATATAAGGTTCTCGGAGCCGCACGTGCCCGCAAAGTTCGTCCAGACAGCCGGGCTACAAGCCGTGAACCACGCAAACAACGCAATCCTTCCTTCGCCGTCGGACGCGGAAATGCCGACGCGCTCAGGAAAGAAAAACAGGCATTACGTGATTTTCGATCGGCCTACAAAAAAGCGCTCGATGAATGGCGTTCAGGCAATAGAGCCGTCGTCTTCCCCGCGGGTACTTATGCGATGCGCGTACTCCACAAGGTAAACATAGCCCC
>CAYSYX010000086.1:0-26125 GCA_964435055.1 uncultured Polyangium sp.
GTCCAAAGCCGCGAGGCATTGCTTTTCCCTTTCAGTGTCCAAATGCAGGCGCTCGAGCGCCTGGCGCCCATACCCGTGCGCGCGAATGACCCAATCTCCGCGCGTGCATGCGCCGGAAGCGTCCATGCGCCGAAAAAGTTCCTCGAAGTATCGTTGACTCCGACCATAACCCCCCGGCTTGAGCCAATCGCTGCATACCGTGACGGGCGCCAAGTCGAGCGCCAAAACGTCGGCAAAGTTCGACCAATCGATACCCGCCGAAAAGGAAATCGGCAATTGCATTCCCAGCGTTTCTCGAGTTTGCGCCGCAAGCCCCACGGCGAGCACATGCAACGGCGGACCGGAGAGATAGGCTTCCGCAATGTTTTTCGGAAAAAACGACCGCGTATTCTTCACGACCAGCGTATTCGTCAATTTGACGCCGAATCCAAGCCCGAGCTCGCGCGCTTCATGCGACAATCGAGAAATCATCGCCACGACGTCCACCCACTTTGCATCGGCATCGAAAGCGGAATCGGGCACTTCGATATCCCGATAACCGAGTTCGTCATGCAAGAGCCGGCGTACTTCGGTTTTTCCGAGCAACGTCGGATTGAGCTTGATGGTCACCGGCAAGGAGTATTCATGCATGATCCAGCGCGCAATGCTCTCGACTTCGCTCGGCGGACACCCGTGAAAGGTGGAGAGGGTGACGCCCGACGCAAGACGCGAGGAAACATCGATATCGCGATATTGCCGCAATTCGGCAGGTATTTCCCGGCGGAGTTTGTCCAAAATCCTTCGCGCATCGCACATTTGGGCCAAGAAATCCCTTACCTTCGCGCTTTGAATACCGGCGAGGTCATACCCCACGCTCGCTTCGAATAACACGTCCTGCAATGATTCCGGAATATTCGCGATCCCACTCTTCGCGACAATCGCAATCGCCAACGCAGCTTTTGCGTATTCCTCGAGCGACTCGGACACTCGCAATTCCTGCGACCATTCGACGTTGTATCCGATGGTGGCCATATCGATGCACGGCCTTGGAATATCGAGATCGTCTTTTACCTGGACCGTTTTTAATTCAATGACGCGTCCGCCTGCCAAATACGAAAGCACGATATTCGGGGCGAGCTGCGTATGCGGGCCGGCGGCTGGACCGAATGGGACGGGAGTTCGAGCGCCATGAACGTCGGCGCTCAAATCACGCGCGCCCACGCCCGCGAAAAACTTGCGTGCCGGCAAGTCGAAAATGCACTGCCGTGTCGCCATCTCCTGAAAGATGCGCCGCAAAAGGGCCGAAAATGGGTAGGGGCGCAGAATCATCGTCAATCACTCGAGTCCGAAAAGGAGATTTTCGCCGCGCAGTTTTGCAAAGTACGTGCCAGATCTCGCGCGGCTTGGCAAACAGGGCCCGTAACGCGCGGCAACGAATCAGCGCTTGGTTTTCTCACGAGTGTGCGTTATACGACCCGCGCGATTCAGTTTCGTAACGATACGAGAAATCTCGAGCGCCCGCATGAGGTCGCGCAAAGGAGCCGGAAATGTTGGACAAACTCAAAGATGCCGCCATTGCCGCGGTCAACCGAGCGGCATACGGGAAAGCCCCCGAAGGTGGACCGAAAACGATGGGCGATATCACGTTCACGCGCCTCGACGGAACGCCTCTCGCCGCGGACGAGATTTCCGGCAAGGTGGTTCTTTTCGTCAATGTTGCCAGTCGCTGCGGGCTTACGCCGCAATACGAGCAGCTTGTCGAGGTGTACCATCGTTTTCGCGACAAGGGGTTTGTCATCGTCGGCGCGCCTTGTAATCAATTCCTCGGGCAAGAGCCGGGGTCGGCCGGAGAAATTGCCAAGTTTTGCTCGGCTACGTATGGCGTCGATTTCCCATTGCTCGAAAAACAAGACGTCAATGGAGCCGAACGCAGCCCGCTTTATCAATGGCTCATCGGCAGCGCCGCCGGTGGGGGTAGCGATATTGGTTGGAATTTCGAAAAATTCCTGGTTGGACGAGATGGTACGGTCGTAAAGCGTTTTTCGCCGCGCGTGAAACCCGACGCGCCGGAAGTCATTGCCGCCATCGAATCCGCATTGTGATCGTTTTCGGGACGATTTCGTTCGCATCTCCCATTTTCAACCCCGCCAAACACGTTTGTCCATCTTCGAGGTTTGGCTCGGCGATGCAAACCGGCCCACATTCGACCGGAGTTCCCCGCCCGCGAGAAACTCCACGATTCTCGCCCTTTTCGCCGAAAAGCACGCAGCTGCGAGATTTTACACGACGACAATTCGTCATTTGCCGTCGCGTAGACTATGGTCCCGCGCGTGCGACCCAGGTTTTCCCTCGTCGTCCTTCTGTTTCTCGTCTCGGGCTCCACCGGCTTGCTTTATGAGGTCGCGTTCGGAAAGCTGCTCGGGTACGTCTTTGGCGCCACGGCCTACGCCATCAGCACCGTTTTGGCCTCGTTCATGGGCGGCTTGGCCCTTGGTGCGCATATCGGGGGCAAACACGCCGCTCGGTTCGACAAACCTCTCGCCGCTTATGGCGTGCTCGAGGTCATCGTCGGCCTTGTCTGCGCCGTCTCGCCCCTGGCCCTCGAAGCGCTCACGCGTGTTTACGTTTCGCTCGCGCAACAAGCCCCGGATTCACTCGCCCTCATCACCGCGCTTCGCGCGACGATCGCCGTCGGGATCGTCATCGTACCGACCGTCGCGATGGGCGCCACGTTGCCCATACTTTCCCGCGTCGTCGCCGGAGAATCGGGCGCCGGTAGCGAACGCCGTTTGTCTCTCCTGTATGCCATCAACACCGCGGGCGGCGCCTTCGGGGCCCTCGCGAGCGCCTACCTGATCCTGCCGGAGCTCGGCGTACGAGGCACGATCTGGGCCGCCGCGATCGCGAACATCATCATCGGATCGACGGCATTCTTCGTCGGAAAACGCAGCGCCAAGATTTCTCACGAATCTTACGAGATCAAACCTTCCACCCCGGAAAAACGCCCGGCGACAAACCGCAGCGATCGCGAAAGCACGCTGCTGACCTTCGCGTTTGCCTCGGGATTCGTCGTGTTTGCCGCCGAGGTTGTCGAGACGCACCTGCTCGCTCTGCTCATCGGCAACAGCGCCTACGCCTTCGGCCTCATGCTGGCGGTTTTTCTCGTTTGCTTGGCGCTTGGAGCTGCGCGATCGCACGCGTTTGCCGAGCGGCACAAGGATCGCGCCATGTCGCTCGGTCTTGGCGCCGCGGCCCTGGCTTTGGCCGCTACCATGCCGCTTTGGGCCGAGCTTCCAAGGCTCTTTCTCGTCGCGGGAAAACTCGTTTCGTCTTGGGGTGGTCGTGAAGTCGTTCGCGCAGGCGCCGCGCTCGTGATCCTTGCAGTACCAACTGTTTTTCTTGGAACAACATTTCCGTTGCTGCTCGGTCGAGTCGCCGCGCAACGCGATGTCGCGGCGCGCGTCGGACGTTTGACCGTGGCAAACACGATCGGGACGATCTTCGGCTCGATTTTGACCGGATATTTCATCCTTCCGGTGCTCGGTTCGCAACGATCGCTCGTCGCGGTCACGTTGCTCCTCGCCCTTGCGGCGCTCGCGGCCCATCGCACGTTCGCGGACAAACCTGACTTCGAGCCGCGAAATTTCGCCTTGCCGGCGCTCGCGGCGATCATCGCGCTCGTCGCGCCGACGTGGAACATGGCGCGTATGACGAACGGCGCGAACGTGTATTTCACCGCCGGTCCTCCGCCGGATGCCATCGAGCGAGTTTGGGAAGACGTACACGGCGGCGTCACGAGCATCGCGCGACGCGGCGATGTGCTCACGATGTACACCAACGGCAAGTTTCAAGGCGACAACGGCGCGGAGATGCCCGCGCAGCGACGTTTTGCTCACTTCCCGTCGATGTTTACGAAACACGACGATCGCGTGCTCGTCGTTGGTCTTGGTACAGGCACGACCTTGGGCACCATCGCCGCTTATCCGTGGAAACACATCGACGTCGTCGAAATTTCGCCCTCGATCGTCGATGCTTCGCGCATCTATTTCTCGGGACCGGCTCGAAATTCGCTGAAGGATCCGCGCGTTTCGTTGGCGCTGCAAGACGGCCGTAATCACCTGCTTGTCACGCCAAACCGATATGACCTCGTGACGATGGAGCTGACGAGCGTATGGTTTGCCGGAGCGTCCAGCTTGTACAGCCACGAGTTTTACGAACTGGTACGATCTCGCTTGGCAAAAGACGGCATTTTTCAGCAATGGATCCAGCTGCACCACATTCGCCGTCGCGAATTGGCCGCCATCATTCGTACGTTGCGGGGTGTTTATCCGCATGTGGCGCTCTTCGTCGGAGGTGCGCAAGGCATCCTCGTCGCGGGAATGGATCCCTTGGTTGCATCGCGCGAGCGTCTCGACAAACTATCTACCGAGTCGGCGATTCACGAAACACTCGGCAGCCCATCGATGTTCACGTTGTTCGACGAGCTCGTGGCCTCCGAAGAAGATTTGGACCGCTTCATTGCGGAAACACCGGGCGATCCGTACATCTCGACCGACGACAATCTATTTCTCGAATATGCAACCCCCAAAGGCAATGTGCTCGATTACAATGCTTCGCTTCGAGAAACCATTGACCTCTTGAACTCGTACAAAACCAAAGACGCCATACGTCGCCACGTCGGACCGTAGACTGCGCACAGGTCGGCCGGGCGACGCGTTCGGAACGTCGATACATCGTTGACGTTCATTTTGGTGCTCGTCGGCCCAAAGCTCACATTTTCGTGGTATGCATCAAATGCATGACCACGTCTCCTCAAGCAGAAAAGGCTGTTCGCCAGGCCATTTTGACGGCGAGCGAAGGCTTGATCGATCGACGCGCCCTCGTCGAACTCATTGCCCTCGCCGCGATCGCCGGCGAACACGTTTTGGTCATCGGACCGCCGGGGACGGCGAAAAGCGAGGCTGTGCGACGAATTGCGTCGAGCCTCGGAGGCAAATATTTCGAATACCTGCTCGGTCGATTCACCGAACCGAGTGAAATCTTCGGACCGGTCAGCTTGAAACGCCTCAAAGACGGCGTCGTCGAGACGGAAACGGCGGGAATGCTTCCGGAAGCGGACATCGCATTTCTCGACGAGGTTTTTCTTGGCTCAACCGCCATTCTCAATACGTTGCTCGGTATTTTGAACGAGCGGCGATTTCGCCGCGGTCACACGACCCTGCAATGCCCCTTGCGCGTATGCGTAGGCGCGTCCAATCGATTGCCCGAGGATGAAACGCTCGCCGCATTTGCCGATCGCTTTTTGGTACGCGTATTCGTCGGTCCCATCGGTGATTCCCGATTGGAAGAATTGCTCGATGCGAGCTGGAACGTCTGGCAACCGGAAAAAGGACAAATGGCTTCTATCGGCGATTTGGACGCTTTGTCGCTGGCGGCGCGGAATATCGATATGACATACGTCCGGCCGGCGTTGGCTCGAGCCATTCGAATCGTGCGCGGTGTGGGCGTGGAATTGACGGATCGACGAGCAGCGCGGGTACAACGGCTCGTTGCCGCAGCAGCGGCGATCGCCGGAAAAAAACGCGCCGATGAACGTGATTTATGGCCCATCGTGTATGCGATTCCCACCGAGGCCGCGCAACAATTGGCTCGAGATGCATTGCGGGATCTCTTGGCGTCATCGGAAAACTCGAGTCTCGTCGCGGCGGCCGAAGAAGGTTCGTCCGGGCCAAAGGCCCGAGCGCAGCGCATTGTTCAACACGCCCGTATGTTGCTGGAAAAAAACCCGAAGCCTGAGGAATCCGCTGCGCATCGATTAAAGCTCGAAGGTATCGCTCGCGAAATCGACGCGGGGTTCAATCCGACGAACATGCCCGTAGAGCTGAGTGAAATTCGTTCGCTCATCATCGCCGCATTGGAGTCCAAGGCGTGAGCTCCGTCCCGGTGACTTGGACGGAAAACGAATCACCTCCGCCGCCTTGTGCCGTCGCCGCAATGGATCTTCCTGCCAAACGTTTGGCGCGACGAATGTTGCAGCTCGATCGGGCAACATTGGGGCGCCTTTTGGGTGTAGCCGGGAAAAACACGCTGGTGGTGCTGGGCGAAGAAGCCGATTTGCCGTGGGTGGACGGCGTCGTCTATTTGGGGCGGGATTCTTCCGCGCCGGGGCTCCTTTTACCGACATTGCTCACGCCCGCAGTTCCCGGTCCGCAATTGCTCGAAAGAGCCTTGCGTAAACGATTCTCGGGCGCAGCCGGGCCATTGGCGATTCTCCCTCGAGAACAGACGACGGTCATTCCGTGCGGCCAGGCTCTGCGACTCGACGTCCGGGAAATCGAGAAATGGCTTGACGGGGGTAAATCCTGATGGACTTACCGCGCGAGTTAACGCCTTGGCGGCAATCGTTATCGATTTTTCCGCAAGAATTGGCGATAGCTTTGGGCGGCATCGTCGACCGTCTGGCCTTGCTCATCGGGCCGCTTGTTTCGCCGGACTCATCGGGACGGGACCAACCCGACGGTGTTGGAGGCATAGGTCGACGAGGTTCCTTCGAACGACTTTTGGCGACGGATTGGGCTTTGGCGGACGAAGCGCCGCTCGAATTTTTGCGTCGCGTGAGCACGGGAGAACTTTCTTTTCTTGAAATCGCGCATCAAAAACCCACCGTTGCTCGGCATAGCGTGGTGCTCTTCGACGTTGGTCCGGACCAACGTGGCGCACCGCGTATCGTGCAATTGGCCTTGTTGATTTTGCTCGCGCAACGCGCCCAAGCGGGCGGAGCATCTTTTGCCTGGGGCATTTTGCAGGATAACTCCGGCGAATTCATCACGGACGTCAATGAAGAAAGCGTTCGTCGATTGGTGCAGGGCGGAAGCCTCCGACGGGTCGCCATTGAAGACGTGATGAAATATTACCAAGCCTTGCCTTGCAAAGGAGCCGAGGTTTGGTTTGTCGGCGGAGCTGTAGCGTATGAAATCACCGCGAATGTCACGCCCTTCCGCATTGCGATCGAAGACAGTTTGGATCCGAATGCGCCGTCGAATGTGGATGTCATGGTCGTCGGACCCAAGGGCAAACCCAAGTCAATCTCCTTGGAATTGCCCATGGGAAATGTCGCGGTCCGCTTGATTCGCGACCCATTTCGAGTGGCTCGCGCAGTTCCGCAAAAAACGCCCGTCACGCCGGCTCACGATACCAATCTCATCATTTCACGCGATGATCGATTGTTGTTCCTTTTGGGCTCCCAAGGCGAACTCATTTCCATTCCCATTCTCAATTCACCGAACTGTAAAAATTTGCCGAATCCACGTATCTTCAGGCCCCAAGACAACGAAGTGATCTTTGCCGTTGGACGGCTCATGGAGGCGCGTGCCGTCGGAATTCTCACGACCCGCGGTGAACAATTCCATTTGCACCGACTATCGCATCGAATGGGCAGTTCCGTCGCTTCGCGTCCGTATGTGCTCGACGTGAACAGCGGGGACAAATTCATGCAAAGTACGTCCGGTAAACACTATCAACGTGCCCCGTTGGGACAATTGTTCCAGCTCGGTCGTGAAGATTCGCTGTTTCTCCACGACTCGGGCATAGCGATGTTGAAATTGGAGCCAGGCGTCCTTCGCTTCCACGAGTTCCCAGCCATCGCACCGATTCAATTATACAATGGTTTGTCTTGGATGCGCCTCGGCAATCCGAGCACTTGGGAGACACATGACGGAACGAAACAAACAAGCATCGAGCTACCGCCAAATATCGTCCATGCTTCTTCCACGACAGCGGGAAATTTGTTGATTCAGCATTCAGCGCAATCCGTCGAGATCATTGACTTGAACGGAACCGTGATGCACGAGCGAAAACTGCCCGCGGATGTACAATTGATTGGCGCGGCGCATGTGCAGAAGTACCAGTATTATGTTCTGGATGCCTCACGTACGCAGATTTCATGCCTCGAGGACGATAATGCGGAATGCTGCATCAAGATGTCCGCACCTGTCAAAACCATCACCGCCACCGTTGGGTGCTGGTTAATCGCGTTTCTCACTGAAGAAAATGAGCTTTGCATTTATTCACGCGAATACAAGACACTCATTTTTCGTATGCGTTTGGGGCAATCATGAAGCCGCGGCAGCTCGTCCATCAAGGCACCGTCCAAGCCGCCGCATTTTGGATCGACGAATCCATTGCGGGACAAAAGGAATCTCGGCGCCGGGTTTTGGCCATGAACGGCGTGGATGAAGTTCGCCGCATGGAGTACGGCCTTTTCGTGCGCCTACACGAGCCGCAATGGACGCCATGCAACCATGCGCCGGGCGTGCCGCTTGTGGTTTGTCGAAGTGCGCTCATTGCCCTGCCGCTCGACGATGACGAAATGGATCGGCTCGCCGCTCCCGCAGGTGCGGTCGTCCTGGCCCACGCGGGAGAAACCCGGGTCATCGATCCGCAGGTTTGTCCGGTAGAGGATGTGGCTTCGTGGGTGGATTTGTCGGATTGGAACATCGAAGAAGTCGCGCCTCTCGGGCGCATTTGGCACTCGCCGCAACAAGCTCCCGTCGCCAAAGAAATCGATACCCGCCAAATCGCCGGCATTGGCAAAGCGCCACCGGAAGCCGCCGAAGTGCAGGCCATTCTCGAGGGACGACGTCCCGAAGGTGCCGCGCCAAACTCGGGCGGTTGGGCTTCTTCGCTCCTCACGTCATTGTCGACATGGTTATCGTCCATCGCCGCAAAGCTGGGTCGTACGTCCAAGTCACGAACGATGCCGGGAAAACCGCTGTCGGGTCGGGCGCTCGTTGCCGGGCCCCGAGCGCAAACGGCGGAGAGCACGTGGTCGGAACGCTTGCGTATGGCCCTGAATACGGCCGCCGCGCGCCTGTTGGTGTGGGCGCGATTGGCGTCGTACATCGGGCGCAAACAGGCCGATTATCTGGAGAAAACATTCGACTTATTCGATTCGGGAAATCTCGAGGAAGCCTTGCGCCACGCGATCCCGTTGGGCACCGGGAGCGACAAACCCAAACCGCTCGCATTGAGCGTCCCGACGCCGCGCACCGATTTATCCATATCGCCAACGCAAAAGGAAGCAACGTCCACCTTGGGGTTCGGCGGCAACGTCTTCGACGCCTTGCGGACGCGGTATCGCAAAGCCGTCGAGCAATTGGAGAAGCAGGGGAAAATCAAGGAAGCGGCGTTCGTCCTGGCCGAACTTCTTGGAGCGAGCGAAGAAGCCGTTTCATTCTTGGAAAAACACCGCGAATATCAATTGGCCGCCGAGCTCGCCGAAGGTCGCGGGCTCGATCCGGCATTGATCGTGCGCCAGTGGATGCTGGCGGGAAATCGCGCGCGGGCCATGTTGATCGCTCGACGCACCGGGGCTTTTGCAGCGGCGATTGCGCGTCTCGAGCCTTCGCATCCCGAGCACGCCGGAGCATTGCGTATTTTGTGGGCGAATCAATTGGCGGAATCGGGTGCGTATGGTGCGGCGGTCCAAACCATTTGGCCGGTCGAAAAGGCCCGGCATTTGGCGCGCGAATGGCTCGATCGCGGGATTGAAATCGGCGGCACCTCGGGCGCTCGCTTATTGGCGACCAAAGCGTGGCTCGTTCCGGAAGAATTCGCGTCCGTGGCCGGTGCGGTGCGGTCGTTGCCGCGTGACAATGCGGATACGACCATTGAAACGTGGACGGCGCTCGGACAAGCGATCATCGCCAATCCATCTTCGAAAACGATGCAAGTCCTGGCGCGAGCGTGTTTGCGGCAATTGCTTCCTCACGCCAACGACGGGCCATTGAAATCACTTACGGATCGATTGACGTCGGCGACGGAAGATCCCGTTTTACTTGCCGACCTTCGCCGACAACCGACCGAAGAAGCCTTACCCGGCGTACAGGTGAGCGTGCATGGGCTCTTGGATATCGGAAAATCGCGTGACGTCAATGAAGATGCGTATGTCATTGCTTCTTTTGACGGCGCACGAAGCACCCTGCACCAGGAAATCGCCAAAGAACGACCATTGCCGCCACGAGGCCTGTTGCTGGCCATTGCGGATGGAATGGGTGGATATCAGAGCGCGGAAGTGGCGAAATTTGCGCTGGATTCATTGGTGAAAATTCTTCAAACCGCGGGACACGATACGAAAACCATGGGCAAAGCATTGGCGAAGTCCGTGGAAGAATCCGGGGTCGTTCTGTACCAGCGGGCATTGAAAGATCGGCGATTCTTGGGAACCGGGACGACCATCACCGCGGCATGGTTACGCGGCGATATCGCGTGGATTGCCCAAGTCGGTGATACCCGGGCGTATCTTTGGCGCAATGGCAAACTCCAACAATTGACCAAGGACCATTCACTCCTTCAGGAAATGTTGGCATCAGGCCACTTGACCCCCGAACAAGCCGAAACCTTCGAACACAAATCCGTCATTACCCGCGCTCTCGGAACGACGGAACACGTGAAAGTGGACTTGTACCGGGTCGTCTTGAACGGTGGGGATCGTTTGCTCTTATGCACCGACGGCGTGCACGGCATGATCTCGGACGAGGAAATTGCCGATGCTATTCGTCGCCCGTATTTCACGCCCGAATATGCGGCTCCAGTTGCGTGTGAAGCCTTGAAAAAGCGCGTCTATGATGCCGGCGCTTTCGACAATATAGGCATGCTCGTTGCGGACGTGCGTATTCGCAATGCCCGCGGAGCAAACGATTCTCCCATTACGGTGGAATCGATCGCCACCGATACCGACGAAAAACCCGCCCCGACGGCGCGAATCATCACGAGAACATCGGCGGACGTCGGTTCGACTCCGGTTCATGACGCAGTGGTTTTACCGGACGGACGATTGCTCGCCGCGCTCGGCGAAGCAGGCGTACGGCTGATCTCGCCCGAAGGAAAAACCTTGGCGCAATTCGATCAACCGGCGGAGCGTTTGGTGATTTCCGATCACGGCGATCGCGCCATCGCGCTCATCCGTCGCGGCGAAGCGTATCGAACAGCGCGTATCGACCTCGTACGCCGGCGCTCCGAGCGCTGGTTCGATGCAGCCCTGGAAGACTTCACCGACACGTTCGACGGATCGGTTTGGTTTGTCTCTACAGAACGAGGCATCTTTGCCATCGACGCGCTGGAAGACAGTTTTTCCGCCATCTGGGACCTCAAAGAACCGAACGGATTTCTCGGGATGCGTTTCCAGGATGCGTTCAGTTTCTGCTCGAACAACGAGGTGTGGACCATCGATGCCGTGTCGTACCGGATTCGTCTCCGACGTCCGCTCGACCTGACGGATCAAGACACCTCGTGGCCCAACATCGGCCTTTCCGCAGTTGGAACGCTCGCCGCATGGGCGAAGGACAACCTGACGCAAACGTTTGTCCCCTCTATGCGATCTGCGCACGAGAAGACGTGGACGTTCCTTGGAGAAGGAACGTCGTTTGGAGTTTTCCCACGCGTAGCGATTGACGAAGCGGGTACATTCGGCGCGTTCGGTCGATTCGACACGGGCCATTGCGGCGTGCGCGTATGGGATCTGCGTGATCGAAGATTACGATTCGAAATGCAGCTCGATGGCGCTTCGATGTTGCGCGTTCGCTTTCAACACCGGCGCATGATCATCGCCGATGATCGCGGCCGGGTGCTCGTCTTTCACACGGAGACCGGCAAGTCGTCGGGCGAGTGGAGGATTTAGTTGGCGCTCAAAACAGATACGCCCCGACGAACGTTTGTCGAGGCGTAATCGTTTGAACTCGAACTACTTCTTCTGTTGACCCTGCGTCGGATCAAGCTCGATCTTTTCGTCCTTGATCTTCTTCACTTCGTTGCCGGTCGCCTTGAATTTCAGCGTCGGAGGAGCGGCCGCTTGACCCTTCTTCTTGCGCTCTTCTTCCTCGCGTTTGCGTTCTTCGAGGCTCGGGACGTCGGTCACGAGACCTCCGGCCGTGGGATCTTTGCCGAGGTACGGACGGCCGTCGACTTCGGCCACATGAAACTCGGTACGTCGATTTTCGGCACGCCCCACATCGAGTTCGTTGGGGCCCAAAGGTCTTCGCTCACCGAAACCGACCGCCAACAAACGCAGGTGACTCACGCCGTTGTCGACGAGCCAGTTGCACACGGAGAGAGATCGCGCCGCGCTGAGCTCTTCGTTTTTCTGATCGTCGCCGCGATCGTCCGTATGTCCTTCGACGCGGATACGCGTGACTTCGGGGTGATCCTTGAGGAACGCAAGCAACGTCTTCAGGACCTTCTCGCTCTCGCCGAATTTGTGGATCGTCGCGCTTCCCGTTTCGAAGACGATCTTGCCTTCGATGAAGATCTGGCTTTGACCTTCCTTCGCGGTCCACGGTTTTTCCGGGTACCATTTCGGCAGGTTTCCCTGGTGTTCTGCTTTCGGTACGGGCACCGGAGGCAAACGATTGTCCGTGCATCCCACGGTCGCGAGTGCCGCAACGGCAAACGAGGTGACAAACGCAAGGCGAACGAGGCGGGCGAGATTCCGGTTCATGAGCGCCGTCAGCGTGGCCTAATGTGGCCGCGTTCCGCAAGTGCGTCGTGATGGCTTCGATTCAAGACGCGGAGCGCTTGTATTTCGAGGCTATTCCGGGCACCGTCGGAAACCCATGCGGAGGCTGGCATGACCCTGACAGGCAAGTTGGAAGTCACCATCAAAATCAACCAGCTACCGTCGGAGGTGACGACGACGAAAAATGGCTGGAAAGAGTTTCAAGTCGAGCTTGGAACGCGCAGCGCGATCATCGCCATGCGCCCACGTTTGTGGACTCGAATCGAGGAAAGCTCGCGCACGTTCCCCCATTGGATCGCCGTGATCTCGGGACAAATGGGTGAAGACGTCTCCAAAAACTGCTTCCGCTTGCTCGAGCCGAACGTACAGGTCTTCGAGTACAAGCCGAAAGCCGCCGCCCCGGCGACGCAACCGGACGCAGCAGCGGCTGCACCCGCTCCCACCGAAACGAAAGAGAGCTGAGCAGAGCTACCCTCGACGCGGGTTGTGATCCATTCTTGGCCCATGCCCGCATCGGCGATGGTCCAAGACAAACTCGCGCGTTTACGCGCGCATCTCGCGGAACTCGGCTCCGTACTCGTGTGTTATTCCGGCGGCGTGGACAGCGCGTTTGTCCTGGCCGTAGCCCACGAAGTGCTCGGTCCCAAAGCCATCGGGATGACGGCCGTGTCACCCAGTCTTCCCCCACGCGAGCGCGATGAAGCGGTCGAGATCGCCAAGATGATCGGCGCGGCTCATCGGCTCGTCGAGTCCCGCGAGATGGACGATCCGTCGTACGTCGCGAACAACCCGGATCGCTGTTTTCACTGCAAGAGCGAGCTGTATCGCATCGCTGCGGAGAAGCGGACCGAGTGGGGTTTGGCGGCGATCTTGAACGGCGTGAACCAAGACGATCTTGGTGATTATCGTCCGGGGATCGAAGCGGCGAAGCTCGCGGGCGTGGTGAGTCCGCTCGTGGACCATGGTTTTACCAAGGACGACGTGCGAGCGGGCGCGGAAGTGATGGGTTTGCCCATTTGGAACAAGCCGGCGGCGGCGTGTTTGTCCAGCCGTATCCCCTACGGCACGAGCGTGACGCGCGAACGATTGGATCAGATCGGCGGGTTCGAAGCGTCGTTGAAGACGCTCGGGTTTCACCAAGTACGCGTGCGGTACCACGGCGAACTCGCCCGCATCGAAGTGTCCCTCGAAGAGATCGGGCGGGCGACGGACGCGACCGTGCGCGAGAAGATCGTGACCGCCGGCAAGAAACACGGATTTCGTTATGTAACGCTGGATCTCGGTGGTTACCGCATGGGCAGCCACAACGAAGTGCTCGTGGGCAAAAGTCTGCGCGTGCTCAGCTGATCCGACGAAAGGTTTTTCCCATGGCTAGGTTCACACATCTGGCGACGCAGCCCGAGCGCGGGTTGACCGATATTCTTCAGTGGCGCGTCATGGGTCCGCTCAAAGGTTGTCGGCCGCCGAAAGACGACACGACGGGCCCGACGTCGCGTCCGCATGATGAAGCACTCATTGCCAGTGCCGACGCGAGCCTCGTGTGGATCGGTCACGCGTCGTTTTTATTGACCCTCGGCGGCAAACGCATGCTCATCGATCCGGTCCTTGGCGATCGCGTCGGGGCGATCAAGCGTCTTTCCAAACCGGGCATTCCGCTCGAATTGCTCCCGCCCATCGATTTGGTGCTCATCTCGCACAATCATCGCGATCATCTCGATCCTTGGAGTATTCGAAAAATAGGAAATCGTCCCACGTATGTCGTTCCAAACGGCAACGCCAAATTGATTTCGTCGTTGGCGAAAGGCGCAAAAATCGTCGAGCTCGATTGGTGGGAGACCGCGCGCTTCGACGACGTCGAAGCCATGCTCGTGCCTGCTCGTCATTGGTCGATGCATTGGCCTTGGGATCGGAATCACGGACTTTGGGGTGGATTCGTCATTTCCGGTCCCGAAGGAAGGGCATATCATTCGGGGGATACGGGGTATTGGGACAGGTTCGAGGAAATCGGAAAACGATCTGGAAATATCGATTGGGCGATGTTGCCGATCGGCGCGTACGAACCGCGTTGGTTCATGGAGCCGCAACACATGAATCCGGACGAAGCGGCGAAAGCGGCGATGGCGCTTGGCGCGAAAAACTTCGTGGCGATGCATTGGGGCACGTTCAAATTGACGGACGAACCCATTGGAATGCCGCCGCATCGCGCGCGTGAAGCGTGGGCGCGCGAAGGCGGGCGGGCGGAGCAATTGTGGATTTTGGATCCGGGAGAAACGCGGCGTTTGAGATAATTGCGCAAGGTTTGCGATGCGACGTGACTTGACCCTGGGTTGTGCCGGATGTCGATTGCGATTTTCGTCGCGACTTACGTATTGTCCGGTTTGTCGCAATCCGGGGTACGTCATTCCGGATGCCATCAACGCCGTTCAACCGACGTCGCGAGCGGCATGGTTTGGCAAATGGATCATCACGTTATCGATGATCCCGGCCATGGGGTCTGTTGTTTTTATGGGGGTTATGTTGCTACGTGCAGCGTGGCCGCCGAAAAATTCCCTCGACGTCGTTACGGGGCTTTTGGGAGCGATGGGCACGATGCTGGGAGCAAGTGTCGCCGTGTCTCTTCCCTTGGGGCTTTGGTTCGGCGTCATTTCCGTCATTCGTTTCGTCTTGAAATTCATTGTGGATCGTCCACGGCGCGTCTTGCGCGTCACCATTGAAACGGCGCCGCGAGTCGCCGCGCAGCAAGCTCGCCACCCGATGCATCGATTGTGGGATTGGTTGGAGACGACCGTACGCAATCGTGATTCTCGGACTCGGCATTGGGCTTTGCCGGCCTTCTGCATTTTTCTGGTACCGCAAATTGCAGCCGAAATTTTCGGCAGCGAGCCGATGATCAAGACGTACTCGCTCGAAGCATTTGGTACTTCGCTGGTCGTCGTTGGAATCATCAATTTCATGGGAGTTGCCGTATTGGGCATTTTTGCCGCCGTATTCCGCACAATCGCCAAGTTTGGATACGATTTTTTGAACAAACCACCGTCCTTATTCGGTTATCGAACAGCACCGCCGCCGCTGGTCAACAACGAGGCCCTTGCCCATTATTCGCGACATCGTGAACAAGTCATCGGAACAGCCACGCCATTGGATGAAACGGAGCGAACCGCTCTACAGCTGGACGCCTTTCCAAACCTCACGAGTCCTTTGTCCGGACAACCGTGTTTCGCATTTCGCCTCGAGGGTGAAGCGGACGGACAACCCGTCGATGACGCCGACGCCATCCCTTTCGCCGTAGTTGGGACCGATCAAAAACGTTACGTCGTGACAAACACGGATGTTCTGGTATACGTCGCGACCGAATCGAAGCCCCACTCCGAAAACGCGGCGACGTTTCTGGGGGCGCGTCGTTTGCCGCAGAAAAACCTGGATTTGCGCGAAGGTCTCGTGCACGAAGGAACACGTGTGCGCGTCGTGGGACGACGAACGGATCTGCGCTTGGGTCCCAGCGGATACCGAGACGCCGAAAGACGCGTTTTGCTCGATGCGGGGGATGGTTTGCCCGTGGTCATTCGCGCAATGGCCGATGAACCTTCTTGACGGATGCATTTGGTTTTGATGCCCGCAGGCTCGTTGTGCTAAGAGGCCGTTCGTGCCGTTCTCGCACATCCAAGGTCAAGACGAAGCCATTCGCACGCTCACGAGAGCGCTGCAAAGCGGCCGAGTGCATCATGCGTATCGGTTCGAAGGGCCCGATGGCGTCGGCAAAGAGATGGCGGCATTTGCGCTCGCGCAGGCGCTCGTGTGCACCAGCGGGGACAAACTCGGTTGCGGCAAGTGCGAAGCGTGTCATCGCGCCGTCACGTTCGCGAATGAACGGCCCGAAGTTCCATTGCATCCGGATGTGATTCTGGTCGAACGCGGGCTTTACCCCGCATCGGTCATCGGCAAAGACGAAGTCGCGCAAATTTCGGTCGAGCAAATACGCAAGGTTGTCCTGACGCACGCGTCGTATCCGCCTCATGAAGGTCGAGGGCGCCTGTTCATCATTCGTCGCGCTGAAGAATTGGCCGGGGCCAGCAATGCAAGCGCGGCCAACGCGCTGCTCAAGTTCCTGGAAGAACCAAAACAGGGAACGCATTTCGTTTTGCTCACGTCGCGTCCCGATCGCATGCTCGATACCATTCGGTCCCGAACGCAAAAAGTACGTTTTGGTCCGCTACCCGATCCGATCTTGCAAAAAGTCCTGACGGCCAAGGGAGTTTCCCCGGACAAACACGAAATGGTCATCGATTTGGCTGCGGGAAGTGCGTCCGCAGCTTTGGCGCTGGTGGATGCCGAACGCACGACGAGCCGCGATGAATTCGTCGCGGCCATGATGTCGGCCATGCGGGCGCCGAATTTGGGCCCCGCCGTGAACATCGCCGAAGGCCTCGATACGAAAGACAAAGAGCGGCTCAAGGAAGACTTGCGGGCATTTGCCGCGACGCTCGCGCGTTCGGCCAAAAAACGCCTCGAATCGGAGCCGATCGGCGCGATCATCGATGCTCGACGATTCGAATGCGTGCTGCGCGCCATCGGGTATCTCGAGCGAAATGCTTCGCCCAATTTGTCGCTCTTGGCGCTCGTGATGGAACTACGCGCCGCGATGCCGTAAATCGTCGCTTCGTTCGGCTCATTCGTCGTCGAGCGATTTGCCCATGCGATCGTATTCGCTCGAATCCATACGCCGACCCGACCACGCCAAACAGCGCTGCTCGGAGGCCAACACGACCGCGACCTCGCGGGTTCCCGTCGTGTATGTCGCGACAATCCCCGTGGACCCGACATCCGGCGCACCTTGACCGAATCGTTCGAGTTTCACCGGAAAACGGTTTTTCCGTTGCATCGCCTGACCGCCGATTTCCAATGTCGCCGGAGGTTCGGCAGGAGAAACCACTTCAATCGGACGAAGCCACAAGATATCGCGCTCGGGCAAAGGATGCGCCGCGACGACGAAGTGCTCGCGCCCCTCGGGCGCAAAAAACAACGCCATCACAGCGGCTTGTTCCCGCGCGGCAATCGCGCCGGAGAGCCAACGTTCTTCGCCACCGGAGGAAATCACGTCGCCGAGTTCAATGGGAAAACCATCGAGCGGTTTGGGTGCGGGCAACGCGGCTTTCGGCTTTTTCCGATCCGCAGCGTCCTTGCCTTCGGCCAATTCCTGTTTCGACGAACGGCGACGACTGGCCAAAAAGCCCGCCGATGCGGCGATCGCAGCGGAAATGACGATCATGGTGAGGGTCATGGTAAAACTTTCTTTTCCGCGCTCGAAATGGTTTCGTGTAATGCCTTGGCTCGGTCGCGCACTTCGTGCAAAGCCGTGGGTCCCGTCGTTCGAGGCAGCAAACCTCCAATGACCGCCGCCGCATCGACGATTTGCCCGACCGCTCCGGCAGACTCGATCTCGATACCGCCGATGGCCACGAGTGGCCGGGCAAAACCCAAACTCCGTGAAAACATTGCAATTTCACGAAGTCGATTCATCCCCAACGTGGGATTCGGATTCGTCTTGTTTTGCGTGCCAAACACCGGACCGATCGCCAGGTAATCCGCTCCGTCGCGAACCCCCGCGCGCATTTGTTCTTCATTCGTCGTGGACAAACCCACCGACAACGTCGCCTGCATCCGCATCGCGAGCGAACGCACGAGAGGCACGGGCAAGTCGGTTTGTCCTACATGAACCCCCGGGCAGCCCGTGAGCAGCGCCAGATCGGCGCGATCGTTGGCGTACAAAGGAACTCCGGCATCGCGCGCAATCGGTGCGATCCGCGAAAGCAGCTCGATCGTCCGGCGAATTCCGGTGTGATCCGCGGGTTTGTCACGGAGCTGCATCGCCGCCGGACGAACTTCGAGCACCGCTTCGGCAAATGCGACGACATCGATGCCGCGCTGATCGAGCGCCGCCGTGTCTACGATCGCATAGAGACCTCGCATACGTGTCCTCGACGGGGTTTGAGGCGACGGACGTCACGGGCGATCCGAAGCCCCAAATCTTCAAACAGGAGCGCCCCCGTCCGCAAAAGAGGTTCGGGCGAGGATTACGTGTGTACGCTAAGGTTGACGCGCGCGAAAAGAAAGCGGAAATGATGACGCGGCAGCGAAGTTCAGAGGTTTGGGACGCAAAGCGCCGAAGGCGACTCGAAGCTCCAAATGTTGGAACATGGCTCGCAACGGGAGTTTGGTGATGGGTCGATTTTCTTCGTTGGTTCGCGGCGTGCTCGTTGCGGGGATGTTGCTGGGTTCGTCCGATGCGTGGGCGCAAGAGAAACCAGCTGCGGAAAAAGCCCCCGAGCCTCCGCCGCTTCCTCCCGCAAGCGCACGACTTTGGCTGATTGCCCCGACGGCGCAGGGGCCCTGGACGATGCGTCTCGAGAACGAAGGAAGCGTTGCGTTGCGCGTTGCCGCCGACAGTCGGCTGCTTCGTTTCGAAGTCCAAACGAGTGACGAGGCAAAACCGGTGTCGTGCGTGTTGCCGTCCAGTTTGCGTTCGACACGTTTTCCCGAAGATCGCGCGTTGTTATTGGCGCCCGGGCATTCTTACGTCGAATCCTTCGATCCGCGACTTTTCTGTTTTGGCAAAAGCGCAGTCGAGCTTGGGCCGAACGTGACCGTCCGAGCCAAATTGGGCTGGGAACCGCCGAAAGAAAAGAAAACGAAGATCAAGCCGAAGAACCCCAAGCCCCCGACGGGGCCGTTTGTCGTGGAAAGCACGGAGAAAGTGCCTACGATCGGCCCGTTGTACGAAGTTACGGCTCCATCGATATTGCTTGGAGCAGCAACGGCTTCTCCTCCAAACACCGCCAAAGAAGCTCAGGCGGAAGCCAAACCGGAAGGACAAACCGACTCGCCGAATGGTTCGGCGGACAAAACGGCCTTGCCGCCGGCTCCCCCGGTCGATGAACGAGCCGGCAAATTGGAGTTATCGAGTACGCCGTTTGTCGAGGCATCGGCACCGCGCAACATCACGTTGACGGTCACTGCGAAAAACGTCGGGCTGCGGCCGATTGTCGTCGCGTTGCGTCCATGGATGATGTCCTTCCGCATCGACGGTCCGGCAGGCTTGGCGGAAATGTGTTATGCCGACAATGCGCGGCGGATCTTGCCGAATGATGCATATCGGCCCGTGGCCCCCGGCGCAACGACATCGTTCAGCGTGCTCATCGCCGAGGTTTGTCCGAAGAATATCTTCACAAAGCCGGGACTTTATCGCGTAACGGCGCTCATGGCCGCGAAAGAAACGACGAATCAGGGCGTGGACGTGACGACCACGCAGCTCACGGCACCTGCGCCTTCGTTCGTGCGGCTGACGAGTGCGGTCGAGCCGTTTTACTCGGAACCGCCGAGAGCCACGCCGCCGGTAATCGTCCAGGAAGAAAAAGAAGAAGGTTCGGCGAAACAAACGCCCTAATCGGGTGATTCGAGCCATTCAATCCACGTGCCCGAACGTCACCGCGTGAAGACGTTTCGCAGGCCGACAAAAGATGTTATTCGTCGATGTCGGGCAGTTTATCGGGGGTCGAATTCGTTGAACCCATCATTTCAAAGGCACGAATCAGCCATGACAAACAAGCATCCGGGGTTGGGAATTTTCATCATTTTGGCCTTGTCGTGCAGCAAGTCGGCGCCAACGCCGGAAAAAGAGCCCACGACGACGACGACGGCAACGAGCAGCGCAATGGTTGCGCCCAGCGCAAGTTCGAGCAGCGCGTCCGTTCCGACGAAAGCGTCCCGAGACACCATTCCGTTGCTCGTACCTGACGAACCAATCGCGGCGACAAAGGGATTTCGCTTTTTTCCCATTAACGGCGCATTCATCGTCGTCGATGGAATGCGCGTCGGGCGCTACATCGACGATAAAGTGGAGTGGCTCGGTTCCTTGCCTTCGATGAATGAAGGTCTGGGTGGAAGTATTCTGACGAAAGTGACCGGTACATGGCCCGATGTCGACGTTCATTTCGTGCCGGTCAATGGCCGAGTGCTCATGTCGTCCGTCTATCCGCTCACGGGCAAAGGGAGCACCGTTACTTTCGGCGAAGGCGGTGCGACTGGTTTGTTGCGCGGAGTGGTTCGTCTTGATAAAACGACCCTCATCGCCGGCTCCGATTTT
Source organism: uncultured Polyangium sp. (assembly GCA_964435055.1). Classification (GTDB taxonomy): domain Bacteria; phylum Myxococcota_A; class Polyangia; order Polyangiales; family Polyangiaceae; genus Polyangium. The sequence goes on from CAYSYX010000086.1 coordinate 20,631, forward strand.
ACCGAGGGGAATCGTTTTCAAACGTTACGAGGGCCGGGGCTCGTCATCAAGCCCATTTCCGCGGAAAAACATGGCTGCGACATGGAGAAAATGCGGGGCGCCTCCACCATTGCCTTGCCATTCATGGCCGCGGCGGCGACGAACAAAGGAACGCTCGTGACGGTCGGCAATTTGTGCGACGACGACAGCAAACCCGCGGCGGAGGTTTGGGATCAACCCGGCAAATCGCGGTTCGTGGAGCTGGGTCACTTGGTCAAAAAACTGAGTTATGACCCGGACATGCTCGAGGGAAAAGGCGACGAATTGTGGATTATTTCGAACCACCCGCAAAACCCGCGCGACCAAACGATTCTCCATTACTTGGACGGCAAATTCGACACTCTGCCGTTGCCGCAGAGTGTTTTCCACGGCGCGTTCGTATCGGCGGCCGGCAAACTTCACGTCATCTCGAAGCAGCAGATCGTTCGTTATGACGGCGGAAAATGGACGCCCATTGCCAAAGTTTCTCGCAATGCGACGCTCGTCCCCATCGTCATGGATGAAAACGAGACGATTTGGGTGGGACACGGCGGCATTGCCAAACTTCGCGAAGCGCGCGAAGACGAGCAGGAAAAACCCTGTCCGACACCGTTCGTCTTTCTGTATCATGTTTCCTCGGGAAACGCGAATAACTTTACGTTTCCGTCGACTCGGAAAGCGCTGTCGACATTCCCCGAGGTCGAAAAAATCAAGCTGATGGATTATTTGGAATATGGCTCGCGCAAACTCGGGGTCCAAGTGGAAAACGAAGCGCAAGCGGAAGCGGTGGTCAAACACATCAAGGAGAATATGAAAGACGAAATGCCCGAGACCATTTGTTATTCTCCGACAAAGCCCCGCATCATCGACATCAAAACGGGCAAGTGAAGGTCCGTCGTCGGCTTGGATGGCGTGAATGAACGCCGAACCCAGCGTCTCAGAGGGTATCCATCACGCAGCTGCGCAAACCGGCGTTCACTTCTTCCGCGCGGCTTCGCGTTTTTCGACCATATCCATCGAGGAAATGTGCTTGGCAGGCGGGCCCGCAAAGTTTTGCCGGACAAGCTCGGCGTCGGCCATTGCGTCCAGCGAAAATGCGACTCCGTGGCAATTGACGCAAACATCGCGAACCATCTTGTCCGTGGGTCGTAAATTGCTGTTTTGATTGTGCTCGACCAAGATCGTACCATTGGGATTCTTGCGCCGCGGCAAATGGCACGTAGCACAAGAAACCCCCGTGCCCGCCGGAGCTTTGCCTTTCGCTTCGGCGTCCCAGGTTTTGTAGTGCGCGGAGCGGTCGTAGTTGCGCGTATGCTCGTCGTCGTGGCAAGTCGGGCATGAACCCGCTGCGGCCATGCGCGCGTCGTACGAATGCGCCGTATGGCAAGAGCTGCATCCGATTTGCCGCTCGGCCGATTCGGGTTTCCTGGGTAATCGTGCCGCGCCGGGTTTCATGGGATCGAGCCCGACGGCAAGTCGCATTCCGTGGCGGCCATCGCGAATACCGTGGCCTTGATCTTCGTGGCATCGTTCGCATACCGTCGAGGGTGGCGCTTTGACCCACGGCGACGCAATGCCTCCATGACAACCCGTGCAATTGACTCCGCCACGCGCATGGGCGGAAGCTGCCCATTCATTGACGAGGACGGCGGCGACGGCGACGGTCTGCGGCGTGTCGGCATCTTTGGCGGCCAATGAATTCGGCTGCTCCGTGCCGGGTTTTACCCCGCGTATCGGGACATGTGCTTCGGCGAGCGTCGGAGGTTCGCCGAGGTGTTGTTTGAGGTAATCTTCCCAGAGACTGCGATTGTCGTGATAATTATGGCAACCGGTATCGCTGCACGATGAAAATGACATTCCGGTATGACTGGGACGTTCCTTGCCGACGTCGGAATGGCATTCAATGCAAAAATCGACGGGTAAGGAATAACCTTCGCGGTGCGTCCCGGCCGGCCAATGCTCGGCGTGACACGTCACGCACTTCGTCGCATCGAGTTTCGCCAGTTGCGCGGCATTTCGCGGATCATCGAATTTGGTTTTGGGATGAGAATCGGCGGATTCGCGGGCTTTTCCATGACACTTCAAACACGCATCATTGGATACGCCTCCGAATGGCGTATGGCACTGGTTGCACGCCATTTCGATTTGATAGTGCCCGTGCGACGTCGTTCCGGGCAAATAGATCGTCTGGTCTTGCGATCGCAGTCGATAGGTACCGTAGCCCCCCACGAGCCCCGTGACCAAAAGCCAAACGAGAATGGAAACACGCGTGCTCATGCGATTGATTTCAATAGTAGTACACCATGATTACGTGAAGTGCGATGAGGATCGGCAACGGCCAGAGGACGAGAATGTGCACCCATGACGCACGCAAACGTCGATCCCGAGCCGCCAATGCCGGCCAACGATCGCTCAGTGCATACACCGCGCCGGCGCCCGCCCCGACGACCATCGCCGCGAGAAACGCAACGGCGACAATGAGGTTCATGCCGTGACCCACGCGAAACCCCGTGTGCGAGAAAAACAGCACGAGGGATGCCGCGGTCACGATGCCATGGACGGCTCGGAAAAAGGCTACATCCGAAAACTGAAAACGCTTCCATCGCTTGCGTAAAGAAATCCCCAAACTCAAAAGACAAACCGCCACGAGCGCATAACCGCTGATCTGTTGCCACACGAAATCTCGCGTCAGCGCTCGAATGATGCGACTGCCGTACACCGAACGCGAAGGCGGAATCGCCGGGGCAAACACGAGCACGAGCGTCCATGACACAGCGACGATCGAGGCCACGAGCAATGCTTTGCGACCTCGTTCCGGCGGCAACGTCGAAGGCGATGCGGGAGTTCGAGGAGGCGGATTGCTCGACGTCGTCAGCGTCCCCGGAGCGCTCGACAGGTTCTTCGGCGGCACCCACGTACGCCGTGAAACGGGAGCACGATCCGCGGCAGGAATCACCGAATCCCGCCCGAGAACTTGGACGATCTCCGCGTCGTCGACCGACCCGATGAGCGAGATCCGCTGCCGCGATCGCGATTGCTCCGTCGGAAAGTCACTCGTGCCCGACGGTTCGTCGATCGCCGACAAACTCGGACGGCGAACCGACGTCGGCGTTCGATCACTCGACAAAGCATTCCCGCCTCCGGGATCCGACGAACGCTTGGCTTGAGTCGCTACGGAGCTGCGATTTTGAAGCCCGCGTGATCGCACGCTTGGCGGCGGGGCGTTCGTGTCACTGAAACCCGACGTGGGCGTACGTCGCTCGTTCGCACGTGCCGTCGCGGGCTTCGACGCTGCGGCATCGGACGACGATGTTTCAAAACCGGTGCGCGCCGAACGGGGAATCGCCAACTGCGCGTACGCGTCGGTCCCGAGCTGCGATTTGTCGAAGACCATTCCCGATGCAGGCGTGCGGGTCGAAAGCGGCTCGGCCGAGACAACCCGAACGGACGGCGCGGCGCGACGCGAACGCGGCGGTTGGGAAGCGGGTTCGACGGCGACGCTGCTCGAGGGCGTTCCGGACGAACCATCGCGCGCATGCGTCGCCGCAGGTCGCGCCGTCGTGGGTTGCGATGTCGCGCGAGAATCAGTGACGAGCGTCCCGGTCGGCGGCGTCGGCGGCGCGGCGCTCGCAGGCGCAACATCCATCGGCTTGACCGCCGCCTTCGACGGCGAAGGGACGACCGGCATGCCTGTCGGCGGAGTCGACGATGGCTTTCGTTCAACTGCTTTGTTCCCAAACGATTTCGTCCCGGGATCGATTCCAGCCACCGGCGTCGGTGTATGCGTGCGCGGAGGTTTCACCGGCAGCGCGTCCATCTCCGCGACACGCGCGGCGGATGCCGCATACGCGCGCAGCGCCGGACCGAGCACCATCCCGGCGGCCGGCGTGAGCGTCGAGATCGCCGCGTCGGGAGCCAACGGCATGGCACCGCTCACCAAAAGAGGCAGCGCCCGTTCGAGATCTCTCGTCGAGTTGGCGGGTTCGTCGCGTCGAACTCCCGGAATCGCGGCTCCGGTACGAGGTGTCGTCGGAGCTGACGATTCGCGGCGAGGAGCCGGTTCGTCTTTGCGCTGTTTCGTTTCGTCTTTGCGGAGCCTCGTGTCCTCTTTGCGCGTGGAGGAATCGTCGAAACCGGAGCTGAAATCTCCGTGTAATGCGGCGAGTACGGCGAGGCTTCGGGGACTTGGTTTGACGTCGGCGGCAGGAGCTGAAGAGCGCATCACGGCGGCCAGATTGGTCGCCGTCGTCGCCTCGATGCGCGGAGGAGCGACCGATTCGACTTTTGGAGCTTCGGTTTGTCGTTCCGCTCGCGGACGAACCGACACGGGTGCGGGTTCGTCATCGACTTCAGCGAGTGGAGGTGGAATCGTCGAAGAACTGATCAGCGTGGACCGCAGCCCTTCGAAACGGCCGGTCGTGCTTCCGGTACGTTGCGTGGCCACACCGGCATCACGATTCGCAATCGCCAGCAAATCAGGGCGCGAACGCGATGCCTCACGGCGCGATCGAATTCCCTCGCGACGAGACACGGGGGCTTCGCTGTTTCGCTGCGACAGGGGAGGAGCGTCGCCTTGGTTTGCATTCGCATCACCGCCGACGAGCTCGGAGATGAGCGGCTTACACGAGCCGCACAACGTACCGGCTTTCGTTCGAGCACAAACGTCTTCGACGTTCGTACAGCCGTCGGTGACCGCCTGACCGATCGCCCCACGCGTCACGCGCAGACATCCGCAAACGACGGTTTCCGGCGGCCATTCCGCGACCGGAGGCGATTCCGATTTCGCCCAGAGATCGCCCGTTCCGCGAAACCTGCGCATGTCCCAAAAGGACAACGGCAAGGGCGACCTGAGCAGTTCGCGAATGCGTTCGAGGTTGTCCCAATCGCCGATGGTGACGGCACCGATGAGCCGCCCATTGCGCACGATGAGCTTGCGATACAAGCCGCCACCGTTGAAGACGTGCACGTTGGTTCCGAGGCGTTTGTCCCCGTCGTATTCCCCGAGCGCGGCGACCGAAACGCCCATCAATTTGAGGCGAACGGACGTATCCGGGGCCTCGAACGTCTGCTGCCCGCCGACCAAATTCGACGCGAGGACATCGACCATTTGATAGCTGGGCAAGACCAAACCGTACGACGTGCCTCGATGCGAGACGCAGTCCCCGATTGCATGAATGTGTTCGTCGGGTTGGCCTGTTTCTTTGTCGATGGCATGCAATCGATCATCCACGACAATGCCGCCGACATCGGAAACGGACAAACCTGCGGCATCGGCCAACTCACCACGAGGCCGCACGCCGGAAGCGAAGATCAACAGGCCGACCATCAGCGGATCGCCCTTGTCGAACGTCAAACGAAGGCCGGTCAAAGGAGCCGCTCCCGGCATCTCGAACGGCAGCGCTTCGACCTCTTTCAGGGTTCGTCCGCAATGAACATTGACCCCAAGGCTTTTGACTTTGTCACGTAAAACCGCGGAC
>CAYSYX010000087.1:0-8124 GCA_964435055.1 uncultured Polyangium sp.
CATCATGACCGCGTGCGGCGAGGGCCATGGGGAGAGCACCGGCGACGTCGGCGAGCCCTCCTGTTTTTGCGAAGGGGACGCATTCGGAGACGACGTTGAGGATGCGTAATCGGGCCATCTGTGATCCGTGGGTCAGGGGAGGGAACGTACCATGAGCGGGTGGTCAAAGGGTGCGCAGAGAAATGGATGTGTACGGGGGTTTGGCGGACGATGACGACGCGCGGTTGGTTATGGTGTTATGGCGAGGGGTTGGAGGGAAAAACGAATTTGAATATTGGGAACAATCGGATTGAGGCCGCACATGGTGAATCGCGCGCGGGTGGGATTGAGGCCGCACATGGTGAATCGCGCGCGGGTGGGATTGAGGCCGCACATGGTGAATCGCGCGCGGGTGGGATGGAAAGAGTGTCCGTTGAATTGCGAGCAGGGGAATTGAAAGCGCACGCGTTGAATTGCGAGCAGGGGAATTGAAAGCGCACGCGTTGAATTGAACGTTCGCTCCGCGCGCTAACAAGCGCGCTACGCGAAGAAGCTTTGTTTGTGATGGGGGGCTTCGCTCCCTGACCGCCGGCTGGCCTTCGGCCAGACGGCGACGGTCGCTTCGCCCCCCAAACCCCCCATTTTGTCTGCGAAATAGAAAGAGCGTCCCTTTGATTGCGGGCACGGATGCTCACAATTCAACGGACTTGCTCGCGAGTCCCTCTGTGCAGGGGGTATGGGGGGGCGCAGCCGTCGGCGTAGTCTCTTGGGCTGAAAGCCCAAGAGATTGTGAAGCCGCCGGCGAAGCCCCCCCATCGTGACCGGCTCTTCGCGAAGCACGCGTGAGCGTGCGAAGCGAACGTCCAGTCCACCGCGTGCGCTTTCAATTCCCTTGCCCCCAATCCACCGCGTGCGCTTTCAATCCCCTGCGCTCCCATCGTAAACCGGTGGGATGACGAAACGACACCCGTCGCGATTATTTTTGTATCCCCCGCGAAACCACCACGATATTCATCCGTAGTGGGCACGAGTCTCTTTCGTCGATGCGGCGACGATCCACGGAAGACCGGAAGCACAGGGAGAACATCACGATGAAGATCAACAAGTTTGCAGCGGCATTGGCAGTCATCGGCTCGGGCGCGGTGCTCAGCGCATGCGCAGGAAGCCAAGCCAATTCCCCGGCGTCGGAAGTCCCCGCCGGCGACGGAAGCGGCGCCAAAGCAAGTTGCGCCGCAAACGGAGCTTGCGGCGGAGCCAAGGCGGAAAAACCCGCCGAACCGACCGCGGAAACCAAGCCCGCAACGGAATCGAAAACCTCGGGTGATGCAGCTTCGACGACCACTGCGGCGCTCGGAGCGACGGGTGGCGCTGCGGGACCGACAACGACGACCGCCGACGCAGCTGCACCGGCCAAAACGACGGCAGCCGCAGCTCCCGCCAAAGCCGGCGCAGCACCCGCACCGGCCACGACGACGGCCCCGAAAAAGGCTGTCGCTACAGGCGGAAAGAAGAAAAAGGGCGGCGCGGAAGCCGCTTGCGGCGAAGGTGGTTGCGGCTGAGTTTTTCCTGTCCGTACACGCGCTTCGACTCAAAACGATGGAATCGAAACATCCGACAGGTGTAGGGCTCGGCTTGCGTTGGGAACTTCTCGATGATGTGCTCGACGCCGGCGACTCCCCATGCGGAAAGATTCGATTCTTCGAGATCTCTCCCGAAAACTACATGCGTCGCGGGGGCTTTTCCCCAAACGCGTTGGCTCGAATCGCCGAGCGATATCCTCTGACGACCCACGGTTTGACGATGTCGCTCGGCGGCACCGACCCGCTCGACGCACAGTATTTCGAGGATTTGGCAACGTTTTTGCGACGATTCGATACCGGATGGCACTCCGACCATTTGTCATTTTCCGGAGGCAATGGCGTCCTGCTGCATGATCTCTTGCCCGTACCCTTCACGTCACCCACGGCCAAACGCATCGCCGCTCGAGTCCGTGAAGCGACCGAACGCCTGGAAAAACAGATGGCCGTCGAAAACGTCAGTTATTACCTGACGCTCGGCCGAAATGCCTTGGACGAGGTGCAATTCATTCGCGAAATTCTCGAACGAGCCGATTGCGGCCTTTTGCTCGACCTGAACAACTTGGACGTCAATGCCAAAAACCACGGATTCGACGCCTGGGCGTGGCTCGAACGAATCCCCCTGGAAAAGGTCGTGGAAATTCACGTCGCCGGTCCCGAACTTTGGCCCAATGGTCTGCTCATCGATACGCACGGCAGTCCGGTCCGTGATTCCGTGCACGATCTGTTGCGCTGGGTCATCGAACGCAAAGGCCCCGTCCCCATTTTGCTCGAACGCGATAACAACGTCCCCTCCTTCGACGAATTGCTGGGCGAAGTCGAACGGCTCGATGCGGTGTATCAAGCGGCATTGCGTCAATGGCAAACGCAGGGGGAGGCCTCTCGTGACGCATGATCCGCTGATGCAGGCGCTGGTCCATGTCATCCGCGAGCCCGCATCGCAGCTCGATGTCGCCGAATTCCAGCAAATGCTGCGCGATTTCGGGGTCTCCGACGAAGACATCCAAGCGGGTGGCAATGCCGAGACACTCGAACGGTTTTTCCTGTATCGACAATTGGTGTTCGGTCGATTCTGGGGAGCGCTCGAGGTTTCCATCCCCTTGACGATGGCTCGCATTGAAAAAGACCTCGTGCAACGCGAGCTTCGAGATTTCATTTCTCGACACGCCACGAAATCGCCTTATTTGCGATATATCGCGCCCGAGTTTTTGGTTTTTGTCGAACGACGTTGGCGCGACCAAAGCTTGGTCCCCGAATACGTCATTGAATTGGCCCGTCACGAACTGCTCACGATCGAGATCGCGGCATCCTTGGATGACGAAAACAAATCGAATATCGACGAGGTCAACCTCGAGACGCGTTTTCGATTTCGCCAATCGACTCGTCTCGTTCATTATACCCACGCCGTGCATCGTTTGTCCGAAGATGAATCCGATCGCAAAGAGCCCGAGGGTGGGGATTATTGGATATTGGGTTATCGCGACGACTCGCACCGAGTGCGTTTTTTGGAACTGACGCGTCTTGCCGCAGCCGTCGTGGAAAAACTCATGCAGGGCGAATGTCTGCGCGACGCGGCGACGAACGGTTGCGCAGCCATCGGAATGGAGCCGAACGACGAAGCTCTGGCAAACATAGCGATGTTGCTGGACGATTTTGAACAACGTAGTGTGCTCATTGGCACGATTGGCTGGTAAAACGAAAGGTTGGATGGAATGAATACACGGCGATCTGCGGTCTTTTGCAGCGGAATTGTCCTTTCACTCGGGTTGATGATCGGTTGTGGCAAATCGGAAGAACCCGCGCCTGCGCGCGTAGCTCCGCCGACCGCGAGCGTAGCCCCGGCAGCGGCTCCGGCAACGTCGAATTCGTCGTCGGCAGCGGCAGCAGCAACGCCGTCGAAATCATTCGCCGTCGCGGAGGCGGGAAATGCATCTTTTCTCATCGATGCGCCGCTCGAAAAAATCAAAGGCACGGCCACTCGTTTTCGCGGGAATCTCGAGATTGACCCGGCCAAACTTTCGGCGACGCGAGGCCAAGTCGATGTGGATCTGAAAACCTTGAAGACCACCACCTTCGATGAGGCCGAGAAAAACACCAAGCAAACCGAGCACGCGCAAAATTGGTTCGAGCTTGGAAACGATGTCGAGGCCAAGCAGCGCGAAGAGAATCAATGGGCGCGATTCACGATCAAGAGCGTCAAATCATCGGGCCCGGACAACCTCGCGGAAGTCAAAGAGGTCGATGGAGCGCGAACCATTGAAATCACCGCGGAAGGCGATTTGTGGTTGCATGGGGCAACCGCGGCAAAAACGGTAAAATTGTCGGTATCGTTCAAAGGCGCGCCGGATGCGCCGAGCAGCGTGCAGGTCAAAACGGTCGAACCGATCGCCGTATCTCTCGAAGCGCATTCGGTAAAACCGCGGGACGTGGCGGGTAAGTTTTTGCAGGGAACGCTGGAAAAGATCGGCAAAAAAATCGACGATAAAGTTCAAGTTTCGCTCGATTTTCCCGCCGCAATCAAGAAGCCCTGACAAACCGCTCGTCAAAGCCTTGCCCGGCACGACTCCACCCGTTTGTCGAGGCGGTTCTTGGATAGTGCTTGATTTTCAGGTGTTTGCGGCGGGGCCCCGCTGCTTGAGCCTCGAATGGGGAGTGCCAGTCATTTGAGTCTTCGAATGGCTTCCACGTAGCTGCACGACGTCATGCCCGCCTCTTTGGCGATGCGCTCGAGCTCATCGGCGCGAGGTCGCAACGCCTCGAATTTCGGCGGCGTCGATTGAAGGGATTGATCAAAAATCGCCTTCGTTTCGACGTGCCACGCGCGAAACCGATACGACGTCAACCAACGCAAAGACATTGAAATGCCGGCAAAGTCCGCGGCGGATTCATCGGTGTTCGTGTCGAACGTGCGAGGCGCGCACATCGTTTTGAGATCGGCCTGTTCGTCTTCTTTTTCCGGAGCGAAAACATCGATGGTCGTAATGCCGTTTTTCGGATCGACGGCCGTATGTTCTTTGCCCAGCAAAACCCCGCCCGCGTCGCACGTGGCCTGATTGACCGCCTGTTCGTATTGGCGCCCATTCTTGACTTCTTTCAAGCTCGTCGTCGCCATGACTTTGCCCGAGGCATCACGAGCTTCGATCGAAACGGGCGTTCCTTCTTGAATGGTCATGGCCAACGCGCCCACGATCTTCCATCCGGCGTTCGGGCTGTCCGAACCGCGGCCTTGAGCCGTACAGATTCGTTTTTCTTCCGGTTTCGGATTTGTCGCCGCAGGCGCAGCCGTGCCGGGCGTCGGCGCAGCTCCGGAACAACCGAGGGACACGAGCATCAGGCCAAGGATCGGAGATACGAGTTCGATTTTCATGCGGGGGGCGAGTAAACAACGAATGGGTTTTCCTTGTCAAGCGCGAATTCGGGCGCGCTTGATCAACACGTGGACCTTGATATTCATCGGCGGTATTTCGAAATTCTTTGGCGATGTTGCCGTGTGGAAGATGCATAGCCTTCGCGAAATATCCAAAATGCAAAGCCCATCCTGAAATGCCGCCATATAAATGCGCGATCGTCAGGTTGCACAGAACTCGTCACCACCCGCGCGTCGCCCGTTCACGAATACGCCATTAACTTCAGAAGCAAAAACTCGAGTGAAACGCATCGAAGATTTGGTAGGCTAACGCGCGATTCGGCACCAATTCGTGCTCCACAACACGTGTGCACCCGCTCCATCGGGGGCGTGCAGGCGCTCCACAACACCATGACTGCCGCTCCATCGGGGGCGTGCAGGCGCTCCACAACACCATGACCGCCGCTCCATCGGGCACGGGCAGGCGCTCCACAACACCATGACCGCCGCTCCATCGGGGGCATGCAGGCGCTCCGCAACACCATGACCGCCGCTCCATCAGGGACGTGCAGGCGCTCCACAATATCATGACCGCTGCTCCATCGGGCACGTGCAGGCGCTCCATAGCGCGATGACAGCCGCTCCATCAGGGGCGTGCAGGCGCTCCACAACGCGATGACCGCTGCTCCATCGGGGATGTGCACCCGTTTGAATTCACGACGCAGAAAAATCATCCGACCGAGGAAACTCGGATCGGTCTCGTGCATGATGCCTTCGAGAAAGCCGATTCGTGTCCACCCCCGACCTCGTCCCTCCGAAATTGGCCACCTTCATGCAACCGCTTGCGTGCGAGCGGTTCGTGGAAGAATCGCCTCGGACGCCCATTCCGCGCACGACGAATGCGGCGGGGGAAGTCGCCGCCCTTTATCGCGAACACCGGCAGCTCGTATACCGATTGGCGTTGCGTTACGGCAAAGGCAATGTCGCTTGGGCGGAAGACATCATGCAAGAGGTGTTCATCGATTTGCTCAAGGCATTGCCCACGCTCGATCAACGTGACGACTTGGCCGGCTGGCTTTATCGCGCCACGACGAACCGCTGTTTGTGGCGAATGCGTAAAGAACGTTTTTTGACTTTGGCGCCCGTACGTTGGATCTTGGGCGAAAAAATGCCCGAACCTCGCCCGCCGGATGAATTGGCCATCGCCCGCGATGATTTACGTCGAGCCTTGGAAACCTTATCAAAATTGCCCGGCAAAGAACAAGTCGCTTTTTGCATGTATTACTTGGACGGCAAAGAGCAGGAAGAAATCGGTCGATTGCTGGGACATTCCAAAGGTTATGTGTGCAAGCTGATTCAACGCGCCGTCGAAGCACTCGAAAAGGCCGGTTGGGAGGTGTCGAAATGACCCGAAAACAACGCTCGGACCTTCTTTCGAGTTTACGCGCCATGGATGAGCATTGGGGTCACGCCGAACCCGATCCGGCATTCGAACAACGCCTGCTGGCGCGATTGCATTCGACCGCCAAGAAAAACCGCGCATCCTTTCCGCTGTTCTCCCGGCTTCGTCAAACCGGACGGCCATTGATGCTTTTGGCCGCCGCAGCCGCCGTTTTGATTCTCTCCGTAACCGACGATGTCCCCAAAGCTCGATCCGGGTTGATCTTTCCCCAAGCTCCGGATGCCGCGGTGGAACCTGTCGAATCGCCCGCCGATGAACGCGACGAACCGGCGAATCCGCATTTCGACAACAAGCCCGAAAATCCGCGATTGGGTCCGGACGACCCGCGCGATCCGCTCCGCTTGGAAGAGCAGAAAAATCGACAACCCGTTTTTCCGGCGCAACCCGATTCCGATTCGGAGTACGAACCCACTTGGCCCGTTCCTCGAATGCGCGTTCCCCTGCCCCATCATTCCCCGTTGAAATCCAATACGCAGGTTCATTCGAACAGCTTCCTGCATTGGTCGCCGGGACAGATGATGTCCACGGATACGCAATCACGCAATTCACTCAATTCGACCATGCGCGGCGGAGGAGGTTCATCTCAGACCAAACATCCGCCCGTGACGTCGACGGCGGAGTGTCTCCCGAAAGAAACGCTGAAGAAACGAGCCGCAGCCGATTGCGAAGAAAATGGTTTGACCCTCTTGAACATCCTCTACCTCAATCCGTGCAAAGATGATCTGTATCAGCACGCCGAACACGAATGTACGGATATTCCTCCGGACGAAGATCCTTGTACGACCGGAACGGTGAGCGACGGGGATCAATGCGTGGATCCGGGGCAGCTCAAGATGCTGGCTTATACCGCGTGCAAAATGGCCATGATGGATTTGGTCGATTTGACGTATGTATCGGGCGATTGCGGTTGGAAAACGCGCCAGGCAACGTACACGTGTTGCCCATATCCGCCAAGTCCTCCCGTACCACCCATGTTGTGTCAAGGCGAAATCATTGGCGATGGAACGACGTGCATGGATCCGGCGGCCATGAAGGACGAGGCGTTTTATCATTGCCAGAACCTTGGTCAAACGCTCGTCGATATCACTCCGGCCGGGGATTGTGCGGACGGTCAATCGACGTACGCAAAAATCGCGTGCTGCAAACAATAACAAAAAAGAGGAAACTCCGAGCGCCGTTGCGCTTGATATGACTGGACGAACAACAAACACGACTCCGCCAAACTGCGCTGGACGAATCTTGAGGAGTGCTTGATTTCTTGGCGTAACGGCAGGGCCCCGCTGTCCGAGCCCGAAAGGCGATTTCGGGTGCCACGAATGCGAAGAAATCAATCCTCGCCAAGCTCAATTACGCAGCGGCGGAGTAGTGTCAATGCCCCATTGCGGGGCTCATGGAGGTCATCATGGGACATTTCAACTGGACAAACGTGTTGACGACGGTCGGATTGGCTTTGAGTTTGGCCGCTTGCGGCTCGACAGTCGATGTGGAGACTCGTGAAAAACAATCCGCAGGCGCACTCGAGAAAAACAATTCGGTCGTCGGTTGCGTCACGGGCGACATTCAACGGGCGACGTGCGTTGATCCCGGTGAATTGAAGCTCGAAGCATACAACATTTGCCTGCAATCCGATACGGTGCTGACGGATTTGCAATTCCCATCGTGGTGCGCCAATGGCCTCGCGGATTCGGCGCAATACACGTGTTGTACAGCGCCGGCCGCCCCGCCCGTACCACCTCCGCCAGCTCCGCCGTCGCAACCGA
>CAYSYX010000087.1:8224-25872 GCA_964435055.1 uncultured Polyangium sp.
ATCCCGGCTGCGTGTTCGAATTCATTGGTGACGGACAAACCTGCCAAAACCTGGGAGACATCAAATTGCCCGCGTCGGAAGCATGTAATGCGGCGGGGATGCAATTGACGAACATCTTCGTCCAGGACCAAGGTTCCTGCAATAACTACGACGGCGTGAATTTGGGTTATGAATGTTGTCCGGTGCCCCCGCCGCCTCCGCCGCCGTCGCAACCGAATCCCGGCTGCGTGTTCGAATTCATTGGTGACGGACAAACCTGCCAAAACCTGGGGGACATCAAATTGCCCGCGTCGGAAGCGTGTTTTGCGGCGGGGATGCAATTGACGAACATCTTCGTCCAGGACCAAGGCTCCTGCAATAACTACGACGGCGTGAATTTGGGATATGAATGTTGTCCGGTGCCCCCGCCGCCTCCACCGCCCGTGGTGTGTTTGTCCGGGTCACTGGGCGATGGTCAAGCTTGTCTGGACCTTGGAGGCATTAAAACGTCTGCATGGCAGTCGTGCGAACAGGCCGGCTTGATCCTCTTCGATTTGCAAATCGCGGACGTGGGAGGATGCGCGCCGACCGAAGCGTTGCTCGCGACGTACCAATGCACGGCGCCCGATTACGGCGCTTGTCCGTAAACACAACGGCGTTTGATTCGCCATTGCGGTCATTCTCCCCTCGACACGACTCCGCCAGTTACCGAAGCGGTGCTTGAAGAGTGCTTGATTTTCAGGCATTTGCGGTAGGGCCCTGCTGTTCGAGCCCCGAAAGGGGCCCGTTCGGTGTGCCGCGATTTGGATGGGTCGCTCCGCGTCGTCATCCACTCCTCGTATCCATGGGTCAACGCTCCCAACAAAGATGTTGGCACCAAATTTGTTGGGATGCCTTGACGGGGTTGCGAGAGCAAGTTATTCTCCCACTCAAGTTGTTGGCAACAAAAATGTTGGCAACAAGCTTGTCAGAAAGTGGTGGATGAGGATAACTACATGAAAAAGCTCAAGAAAGAAGTGGGCAACTGGGTTGCCGGCGAGGATCGTTTCTGGGATCGTGAGGCCGAAATACCGCACCTTATCGAACTGCTCGAGAGCGGCGCCCACGTCCTCGTCGTCGCTCCACGACGGGTAGGAAAGACCAGCCTGATGCGTGAAGTCGCACGTCGCATCGAAGAACGATTCACGTGCTTGTTCATCGACTTACAGAAGTCGCAATCCCCTGTTGATGCCATGGCGGAACTTGCGTTTGCCACCCGTCCGCACCAAGGGCTTTTCGCACGCACGCGGGAACTCTTCAAAAATGCGCTTGCCAATGTTGATTCCCTCGGAAGCGACGAATTGATGATCAAGCTGCGTGATGGTTTTTCCTCATCCTGGCAAGCTCGGGCCAAGCGCCTCTTGGAGGATTTGGCCCAGGCGGAAAAACCCGTGGTGATTTTTCTGGACGAGCTGCCCATTTTGGTCAATCGGTTGCTTCGCAATGCCGAGGGCCACCGTACGGCGGAGACCATTCGAGAAGCCGACGTTTTTATGTCGTTTCTTCGGGCACAAGCATTGGAGCACAAGGGGAAGCTTCGGTTTGTCGTAGCCGGTTCGATTGGCCTTCAACCCATCCTTCGCGCAGCCGGACTGAGTGCCACAATCAATCACTTCACGCCATTTGCGCTCGAACCATGGGACAATTATGCGGCGATTGGGTGTATTGAAGCTCTGGCCAATGATTCGGGGGTCAAACTTCAGGAGGGCGTGCCGCAAGAAATGGTCCGGTTGCTCGGTTCGTGCGTTCCTCATCACGTGCAGATGTTTTTTATGCATTTGTACATGGATGCCAAGCGTGGCGGAACCGAACCCACCGTAACGCTCCAAGACGTCGATCGGGTTTTTCAAAAGAGTATGCTCAGCAGTCGAGGGCATTCCGAGTTAAGTCACTTCGAGGAGCGTTTGACGAGCGTATTGCAGGCGGACGATGTGCCCTTGGCCATTGATTTGTTGACGGAAGCCGCTGTCTCGGGAAAACTCACCGATGCGGCGATTGCGATTCTAACGGACGAGGCCACGGAGTCGCCCTCGCGAATGGGTTTTGTACCACCGGTGCGCAATTCCAATCTCACGCGCGAGCAGCGTGAGCGCGTGAGGAATTTACTGGAAATCTTCGAGCATGACGGCTATTTACGGCGCGAAATGGACGGTCTGGTGTTTGTTTCGCGACTTGTCGGAGAATGGTGGAAAGCGCGGCATTCCATTGGATTTGTTCCAGCAAACCAACGACGAGGTGCCCGATGAAAATACGCATCATGAAAAACAATCCCGCATTTCTCGAGCGGGACGAGTTGATTCGCGGATTCGTCGTTCGACTGGCGGATTTGAAATTGCTCACCGAGCGGCTTCATGAGCAAGGGGACGGTCCGTGCCAACATATTTTGGTGATCGCTCCGCGCGGAATGGGGAAAACGACGCTCGTTTTGCGCGTGGCTTTCGAAGTACAGCTCGACAAAGATCTGGCGAAGAAATGGTACCCGATCGTTTTCAGCGAAGAAAGTTATGAAATCGCCACGGCGGCGGAATTGTGGCTGGAAGCTTTGGGGCATCTTGCCCGACAAACCCAAGATGAGCGATGGGTAAAGGCGTATCGCGAGTTGAAAAACGAGCGCGACGAACAGCGGTTGTATGAGCGGGCGCTCGGTCGATTGCGGGATTTCGCCGACGAGCAAAAGAAGAAGTTGCTGGTCATCGTGGAAAACCTCAATATGATTCTCGGCGAACAGCTTGATGAGAACGACGCCTGGACATTACGCCATACATTGCAAAACGAGCCGCGGATCATGATGTTGGCCACGGCCACGAGTCGCTTCAATGAAATCGACAATGTCGATAAAGCCATGTACGATTTGTTTTTCTCCTTCAAACTGGAGCGGCTCGACAAGAACGAATGTCGCACGGTTTGGAAAGCACTCACGGGGCATGAATTGTCGGGGGATCGAATTCGCCCGGTGGAAATCCTGACGGGCGGAAGCCCACGGCTTTTGGCCATTTTGGGATCGTTTGCGTCCGAAATATCCTTGCGCGAGCTGATGCGCAATTTGGCGCATTTGATTGACGAACACACGAGTTATTTCAAGAGCAACCTGGAGAGTTTGCCCCCGGCCGAACGTAAAGTGTACGTTACATTGGCGGATATTTGGAGTCCCGCGACCGCGAGCGAAGTGGCCAAAGAAGCGCGGATCGATATCAACAAGGCCAGTGCTTCGTTGCATCGTTTGATGGGCAAAGGCGCGGTGGCGGAAATCAGCAAAGAGGGTCGGACGATACGTTATCAAGTGACCGAGCGTCTTTACAACATTTACCATTTGATGCGGAAAAACGTGGGTCAAGAAAGCCGCGTGCGTTGGCTCGTGGAATTCATGATTGGCCTCTACGAACAAGACGACATCATCGACCCGGTTCGGACCATTGCCGACGAAGCGTGTTCGTCGGATCCGGACGTGCGCCGGGATCATTATTTTGTTTATGGAAGTCTTGTGAATCGCTTAGGCCACGATGAACGGGCGAAGAAAATCCTGGCGGCGACGAATCCGCAGTTTTTTCAATTGGAGGATGCCCCGGAATTTATTAAAGAGCTGCCGAAGAAATTGGCGGAGAATTCGCGGGAGGAGGAGATTCAAGCACTTCTTGCGAAGGCGTTTGCAGATATGCATGCGCGACGGCTGCACGAAGCTGAATCAACTTTACGCCGTGTTTTCGAGATCGATGCGCACTCCTGGTTCGCAAACTGCCTTCTGATGATGGTTGCGGCGATGCAGGGGCGCTATGAAGACGCCGACAAACTCCTTGAGGCATTAAAGATCGCGGCTCCGTCCGATATGCTTCGGGAATATGTCATCGCAATCGGTTGGTCTGCTCGTGGTGAGTTTGAGAAGTCCCGGCCGATGTATGAACGGGCTTTAGCGCTTGAGCCGGAGAATTTGTCACTGCGCATTGAGTACGGTGTGATCTGTGCGCAGCTTCAAGACTGGGTCGCCGCCGAGTCGGCGTTTCGACATGCCCTCGATGGCAACAGCGACATTGCGGACGGCTGGCTGTATCTGGCAAGTGTGCAGGGGCGGCTGGAGAAGTTTGCGGATGCTGAATGTGCGGCCCGTCAGGCATTGCGCCTTCGATCCGCCGACCAACGGGCTTGGAGAATGTTGGCGGCAATTCTCATTGACCAGCACCGGTTCACCGACGAATGCGAAGATGCTCTTCGGCGCAGTTTAAGTAACGACGTGCGAGATAACGAAATTGTATCGTTGTTGATTTATCGGTGGCAAGCCGCGCGCATTACAACAGTGGCTGCCGCGCGTGCCGCCGCCTCACGGTATGCACATTTCGACATCGGGGGTCATTTCTTCCTGTCCGGTCTCGCTTGGTGTGTAGCTCGCAATGGTTGGACGAGTTTGTGGCAAAAAGCAGAATCGTGGGCAAGAAGCGCAGTGCAGATGGAGCCTTCCGCGGGCTATTTCCGCATCACACTTGCATTCATTTTAGGTATGCATGGTCAATGGGCGGAAGCTTTTGAGGACGTGAAAAAAGCGCTTGAAAGCACGAGGCATTCGGAATCGCTGATTCGGGGTTTTTTCCTACTCGCTGCGGCAAACGGCAAAATTTCCGAATCGCTCGCCGTCTTGTCCGCAAGTCCCATCGCGCGGGAACTCGAACCATTGCTCGTTGCCTTTCAAATGCTCGATGGACAGACGCCCAATGCGCCGTACGAAATCCTCGAAGTGGCCAAAGACGTCGTCAAACAGGTGGAAGCCATTCGAGCGAAGACGGCGACGCCTGCATCACCCCCGGCAACGCCGAAAGCGCCCGCCGTGAAACGCAAAACCAAACGTTAAAAACGTCAATGAAAGGGGCCAATTCCGTCCCCTTGCTTCCTCACCGCCTCACCGATTCGCCCGAATTCCCGCCAAATTTTTCGCCCGCAGCGTCTCAACCTATTCCTTCATCACCGACACGACCGGCGCATGGATCACTTCGGCTCGAGCGACGCCTTTCAGCGCAAACTCGCCCACTTTCTCCATCGATTCCGAGCAATACGCAGCAAACGTCGAGCTCGTCACGATATCGCGGCCCAGTTTTCCGGTCAAACCTTCCAATCGGGCCGCCAAATTCACCGCCGGACCAATGCACGTAAAATCCAATCGCGCCCGACCGCCGATGTTCCCAAACGCGACTTCACCGATATGCAACGCCAAACCAAACCGCACGGCAGGTGCGTCGCGCTCGATTCGCTGCGTATTCAACGATTGTAACATTCCGAATGCCTCCCGTGCGGCGGCAAGCGCATCGTCGCACGCCTTCGTGATCTCGGATTCCGGGCCCGTCGGGAAAATTGCCAAGAGGCCATCGCCAATGTATTTGAGCACTTCCCCGCCGTATCGTTCAATCGAAGCGACTTGACAATCGAATACCTCGTTCAATGTCTGAATCAAGGTGCTCGATTCCACGGTTTCCGAGAGCGCCGTAAAACCCCTCAAATCCGAATACCAAATCACGGCTTGGATGAATTCGGTATCACCCGGTTTGATGTTTCCGGCCAAAATTCGCTCACCCGCATTTCGACCGACATACGTGTTCAGAAGATTCACAGCCGTGTGCCGCAACGCCGTGATCTCGATGAGGCGTGACAGCGGCGGCATGATGCGCTCCATCGCGGCAATGTGTTCGTCCGAAAAACCCTCGGGTGACTTCGTGGCGAAAGAAATCGTATGGATTTCGCCATTGGTAAAATGAATCGGAAGGGCCAAATAGTCCGTGACACCTCGAGCTGCCAACTCATCCAAAATGGCATGTTCGTGCAATTCATTCGCTGACGACAATCGTCGTCGCAAGGGTTTTCCCGTCGATACCACCTTCGCCACGGGACTGCCCACGTAAGCCGGTGTGCGCATAATCGAATACGCCGCCTCGGTGACTCGTGTTCCGTCCTCGAGCGTCCATTCGAATCGGCGACTCATGAAGTGCGGATGCAGTGTCCGAATAAACGCGACCAATCGGTCGAGCGGCACGCCTGCTTCGGACAAACCAGCGCCGACGCGGGTATACAAATCCTGAACCCGGCCCGGAGCGACCGTTCCTTGAAGCAGCCACTCGAATAAGTTCGTTATGTCGGTCATACGCGAAAACGAATGTCGTTCATCAATGCGACGATGTCAAGGTTTTCGCGATTGATTTTGGGCGTGAATGATTCGCCGGCAGTCGGGACCTGTGCACGCTTTTGATTTGCTCGGAGGGCCCCGCACCAAACCCGCCTGCGCCAAACCGCACGCCTTGAATTGAGAGCTCGCTCCGGCCGCTGACAACCGCCCTACGCGAAGAGCCGGTTTACGATGCGTCCATACGCGACAAACCCAATTCACGCTTCGCTCGCCATCGATAACTCTGCTGCAATGCGAACAGGCGGGCTTTGCTCCTCTTCGATTTGCAAATCGCGGACGTAGGAGGATGCGCGCCGACCGAAGCGTTCGTCACAACGTACCAATACACCGCGCCCGATTACGGCGCTTGTCCGTAAAAACATTCCCGACCGTTCGTCACGCCGGCCTTGACCTCACGGCCGCTCGCTGGATCGTAATCCTCGAGGGACCACGATTCCCTCCAATCCCTCGAACAAGCCTTGCACCACGAGCGCCAAAACAGCGGCGGGGATCGCCCCTTCCAATATCGTGTTCAGGTCGTCTTTGCGAATACCGACCAATATCGCCTGGCCATATCCACCGGCGCCGATCAATGCGCCGATCGTCGCCGTTCCGACGTTGATCACCGCCGCGGTCTTGATTCCCGACAGAATCGAACGCGCCGCGAGCGGCAATTCGACGAGCCGCAGCTGCGCCCAGGGCGACAAACCCAAGGCATCCGCCGATTCACGTAATCCGGGCGAAATATCCTTCAATCCCGTCGCCGTTCCACGAACGATAGGCAAGAGGCTGTAAAGGAATAAGGCCACCACCGCAGGCGCCATACCCACGCCAAAAAATGGCAACAAAAACACGAGCAACGCGAGCGAAGGAATCGTCTGGACAATCCCCAATCCGCCCAGCAAAAATTCCCCGAATCGCGGACGCCGATGCGCCGAAATACCCAGCGGAAGCGCCACGAATATCGCCAGGAGCAGCGATATCGCCACCAGCGTGAGGTGTTCGAGCGTGCGTTTGCCTATTTCCCGAAAGCGGCTTTGTTCACCGTTCGCGACCGCTTTTTTCCCTAATTCGTCACGCAAATACGCCGTCGCCAATTGCTCGTCCGGCACTTTGTCGATTTTCGATCGGCGATTGAGCTTCACCATGGCTTCGCGCGTCACGCGCCCTTCGAGCTGCTTCAATGCTTCGAGCGCCCGCGGAGCAAGCGGCACGCGATACAAGACGAGCGCCTCGTATTTGGGAAAATGCCCGAGGTCATCATCCAGCACGCGCAAATGGTACATATCGATTTCCGCGTCCGTCGTGTACACGTCCACAAGGTCCACATCACCCGCCGCGATCGCTCGATACGCCAATTCATGCTCGAATCCCAAGGGCGTCGATTGCGGCAATCGATAACGATCGCGCATGCTCTTCCACCCTTCGGCTCGATCCAAGAATTCATGCGAAAATCCAAAACGCAATTTCGGATGATCGCGTAAATCGCTCGTTTTCGATATTCCGAGTGCTTTGGCGCGTTCTTCCTGCATGCCCATGGCCCAGCCATCATTAAAACCCAAGGTCTCCGTGACGTCGAATCCCATGGGCCGAAGGCGTTCACGCAGCGCAGCCGCCGTCGTGAGCGTCGGGTCTTTCAAGATTTCATTGGCCAAGGTGCCGGTGTATTCGGGATAAAGATCGATTTCGCCTTTCTGCAATGCGCCCCAAACCACCTGCGTCCCGCCGCTCAGGTCTTTGCGATACACGGCGGGCACGTCCGCAGCACGAAGAATGCCCGTGCATATTTCCCCGAGCAACGTGCCTTCCGTGTCGCGTTTCGAGCCGACACGAAGAGGTTCGGCAAAGGCCGTCGAGCTCATGACGCAGAGCAAAGCACTCGCAAGGAATACTCGGACAAACCAATTGCGTCGACGGGCCATCATGCGGATACCCTCAGATGCGACCGTTGCGCTTGAACGAAACGCGTCACGAACGGATCGGCGGGGGAATGAATCAAATCGTCAAAGCTGCCGCGTTGAACGACGCGACCTTCGCGCATCAATACAATCTCATGCGCAAGAAATGCCGCTTCGGCCAGGTCGTGCGTCACGAGCACGACGGTTTTTCCAAGGTTCGAGAAAATAATCTTCAGGTCCGCTTGCAAATCGGCTCGGATCAAAGGGTCGAGCGCTCCCATGGGTTCGTCCAGTAAAAGCACTTCGGGATCGAGCATCAACGCGCGCATGAGGCTGACGCGTTGTCGTTGTCCGCCGGACAATTCCACGGGAAAACGATCGATGGCGTCCACGGGCAAACGCACGAGGTCTTGAAGAATCGCGATTCGTTCCTGGATCCGCGACTCGGCCCATCCGAGGTGTCCGGCGAGCAGCGCCACGTTGGCTCGCGCGGTGAGGTGCGGAAAAAGCCCGCCTTCTTGGATGACGTAACCCATCGGATGCCGCAAACGCCGCTCGGATGCCGCCGTGAGACGTTCGCCAAACGCGTGGACTTCGCCGTGATCTGGTTTTACAAGGCCGATGAGCAAACGAATCAACGTGGATTTGCCACAACCGCTTGGGCCCAGAAGAGCGACCGTTTTCCCTTGGACAAACGTCATGTCCAGCGGATGCAGCGCCGTTTGTTCCCGGTAAATCTTGGTGACGCCTTGGACTTGCAGCATCGTGTCGACCTGCGTAGCACGATACTGTCCATGGGAAACCTAAACAAGCAACTTCGTACCGGACGCTCGCTCGTCGTCCGCTGCGAGTCCGGGGACCAACGGTCCGGTCGGTGGACGACGCGGGTCACGACGCACGACAAACGTGCACGAGGCCCGGTTATTCGAGATTGAATTCGCGATCGAGATCCGATTCAATTGATCCCGCAAGGAACATCGGTGCAGGAATTGCTGATTCCGGTCGCGACGTCGACGACGGCGTCTTTGCATTTGTTCGCCGCCATATCGACGATACCGATAGCGTCCACGCCCAAGAAATTCGGTGAACCATTGCGGAATCGAATATGACACCAATCGACGTTGATGTCGCATTGACAAGCGGCGAATGCCGCTCGGACATCGTTCGTCGAAGCGAGCTGCGTCAAGGCGCCGAAGGTCGGCCATTCAAAACCCAAGAGGGTGAACGCGACGGCTTTCTGGATTTCGGCCGCTGTGGGAACCGCCGAAAAGCCGCTCTTATCAATGGAGAAAGCTTCTCGCGAACGGGCCCAATCGACGAGCAGAACCGTTTCGATGCGAATGAAGTTTCCCGAATCTTGGACTTTTGATATGAGCACGCGCTCCCAAAACGCGGTTTCGCTGAGACCCGAAGCCGTTCGGGATTGAGCTGACCATTCTGCAAATACTTGAGCGGCAAGTCCCGTGGCACAAGCGCCCTTTGCGCAAGAACCGTCTGGGAAAAACGTGGATCCCGAGCATCCCGAATAATCGACGTCCCCGGGCAAGCAAGGGTCCGCCCCACCCGTACCACCCGCGCCGCTCGAACTGGTCGAGCCATTGGATCCGGTCGAACCGGTCGAACCGTCGGTGCCGCTGCAAGCGACGATGGCCCCGGTCATTGCGACGACGAAAAACAGTCCATATTTGATCATGTTGATTCTCCCGCTATGTGTTCAACAATTCTTCGACGCGTTGGACCCAGGCTTGTTTGCCATCGAAGACCATGGCGTATTCATACACGGGCGACGCTCCGGCTACGCGAACTTCTTCGGCATATTTGCGGTCCCGAACCTGCTCGGCTGCTTTGCGTAATGCCTGCTCGGTACTTTCGCGAGGTTTACGAACTTTGAACTCCATGACGACGCCGGGTTGCCCTGTTTGTCTTGGCCTAATCAACACGTCGGCCCGACCGCGGCCCGATTCTCGATTCGAACGCACATCATACGCGCCCTCCAAGTGTACGAGCAGACCCAAGACAAACCCATGATAAAGCTTTTCGGGTTTTCGACCATCACCGTCTTGATACGACAGAACGCGCAAAAACATTTCCTCGAGGATTTCCTGCATGGTCTCGGCATCGCCGGAAAACATGGCTTTGACGAGGTCGTCCACGTAGGCGCGTTCGGGCGCGGCCTGATACAACCAATTGCGGAACATTTGCTGATAAACGATTTTGACTTCCTGATTCGGAATGGCCAGTTTCGCGTAGTATCGCCCCATCGCCATGGTCATGTTCACGGGCTTGAGATACCCGGAGAAAAGCAGAAAATTCCACAAAGCATCGTCGTTCTTATCGATATCCCGAAGGACGATATTCGAATCGATCGGCACATCGATCGCCTCGCCACGTAGAAGCGATTCGGATTTTTCCGTCAAACCAAGTCCGCGCTTTGCCGCCAGATACTCGATCAAATCGCTCGAACCGGAATTGACCCAATAGGGTTGCAACGAGCCTTGATGAATGAAATGCAAAATCGACCAAGGATTGTAAATCACGTGCCCGCCGAACATGTACCCATTGTACCAATTTCGGACTTCCACCAACCGATCGGGATCGATGATGGCCGCCACTTCATCCTCGGTAAAACCAAACGCCGTCGAATACTGCGTGTCGATGATCGAATGCACCATGATGTGATTCAATCCCGAAAACATGTTCTCCTTCGATACTCGCAAAATACCCGTCAAGACCCCTTTGAACAAGGCCGGGTTGTCCTTTAGACAGGCCGAAAAAAAGTTGCGAAAAAACAGAACGATGTCGTCAAAAAATTCGTAAAGGTATCCGGATTGCACCGGCGTGTCGTATTCGTCGATCAAAATCACCACGCGCTCGCCATAATGCTTGCAAAGCGCATTGGACAGCCATTTGAACGCGTAGGGCAGCTGCACCCTGGGAACTTCGCGCGCAAGAAGGCGCTGAAAATCAGCGGCCGTTGCGTCGTCAAGATGCCCGTCGTCCAACAAGCTGCGATGCTCGAGGAAAACCGCGTGGATTTGTTCGTAAATACCACCCATCACCTCGTCAAACGTCTTCGCCTTGACATCCTTGAAGCTGATGGAAATGACCGGATGCCTCTGAAAATGCTTCCGCGCCCGATCGTCTTGCCAAACCGAAAGCCCCTCGAATAAATGCGACAAATGCGACAAGTCCTTGTTCGTTTTTCGAAAAAAATATCCCAACATCGACAAACCGATCGTCTTGCCGAACCGCCGGGGCCTCGGAAATAAATGCACGTTGGCGGGGTCCGCGATCAGGTCGCTGACGAGCGAAGTCTTGTCGACATAACTATAACCCGACTCGCGGAAGATTCGGAAATCAGATTCGCCAATGCCGGGAATGAACTTCTTCATGGGCTCGGCGCCCATCGTGAGGCAACCCCGACAAAGTGTCAAGATTTTTTTGCGGTCTACAATGAGAAACGAGTGCTACTCGGACGAACCTTGGGCCCGGTTTCGTCACGTTCGTCGCCCACGAACTCGCCGGCTTGACGCCGTCCAACAATTGCAATATCCATCGGACGTTCGTGTGACCCGACAAACACGGCCTCCTTTTCAGGATGACGATATGCGCGACTTTGACACAATGGCCCAACACCCCTCGTTCTGGGCTTCTTTTTTCGTTCCTCCGTCCACAACCCACCTGCGCGGACTTCTTGCGCGCTTATTCGGCACCGACGGCAAACCCGCCGCAAGCGGCGGTGAAGTAACGAATGGTCGGCATATCGATCCGCTCACCCATGAACCCGCCGCAAATGGACTGCTCGATCCCGCCCTCTTCGGGCCCGACGGCACGCAACCCGGCGTCATCGTATTGCCCGAACCGCTCGTCCATCCGGCATTTCGAGCCGATCTTGCCCGGCTGACAGGACTCACCGAGGACGACGTTCGCGCCGTCGCTCGTTTTGATACGTGCCTCGAAGGCGACGCGGTCGTAAGCCGCGAACGCCTGGCTCGATCGGAAATCGATTACGATGTGATTCACGAAAATGGCGGGGCCAAAGCGTTACGGGCATTGCTGGAAAAACGCGGCCTGCCCGATGACGGCATCATCGACCACGTCGTCGTCATTCCCCCCGTCGAACGCCCGCTTCAGCGCACCGATGCCGGGACAAACCTCCCCGGGCCGATTGGTTATGCCTTCGAGGATCTTCTCGATGCGCTCCATTACGCAAACCTCGTCGCCGACACCGTTTGCAGCATGAAAATGGAGGCCTGGGAGCGTGTACAAGATGCATTCGATGCGCTTTGTGCAACCAGTTCCGGAACGACGAAAACAACGCCCGTTTTACTGGACGATCCATGGCTCGAAGCGGCGGCGCGAAATTGGTCCGATGCGACAAACGCCGCCGTGGGAACACCGGAGTCGGTCTTGACCTCGGTGCGTTCGTGCCTTTCTCCGCGTATACCAAGCGCACCTATCGGCGGAATCGAGGCCGATCCGCTCACGCCCAAGGCTTGCTATTTCGTCGGCGATGATGCGCTGGTCTTGCGACTTCCGTATGCATTGGTTTGTCTGGAACTTTCGACCGCGCGTCTTCGCTGGGCAATTCGCGGCGTCGACGCGAGTATCATGCAGGTTCTTCCCGAAACATCCTCGCCGATCCCCTATTTGTTCATCGTCCAGCGCGGCGACGTATTGCCTTCGGTGCATTTGCTGCACCCCGAAACTGGGATTTGGATGACGGATTGGAATGGTGTGAAGCCGCCGTCTTTCCCGATGGGACCTTACAAAGACAATCACTGGTCGGTCTACGATTTCGGCGCCATGACCGCTCGACCCATGCGCCAACGTGGCAATTGGAAAGGCGGCGCGGTGCTCAGTCCATGCTTGCGTTATGCGTGGGTGGATGAAAGCCGCATGATTGTGCGATTGCGCGATGAAGTCGGGCAAATGGAGATCGAATTCCTTCCTCGCCCCCCAACGCAATCGACCGACGCCGATGAGGACGCCGAATTCGAGGAGGAAGACCTCGATACTTTATTGGATTCACGATTGACGTTCGTCGCCATGGCGCACGGTTTCCGCGTTTTTCATCGCGGCGTGCTCAGCGATGGCGCGCAGGAAACGGCGCAGCTTGGAGATTGTTACGAATGCGCTTGTTTCGACAGTCGCGGAGATCGTTTGGCGCTTGGAAAGGCGACGGAGATCGTGGTGTACGACCTGGGGAAAAACGGCGACATTCGCGGCGAAATGTCCATTTCGCTCGCGCCTTTTCTCGATTCGCTGTCCCTCGAGCGTATTCGAACCCGAGCTCCGGCGCTCACCACCGAAATCGAATCGAACCTATTGTATGGGTTTGGCACATTCGAAGCAATTCGGTCGGCGTCACGGACGGAGCTTCAAGACGTCGTCGAGCGGATTTCATTCAATGAAGTGCCCGCGGACGCGCTGGACGAGATATTCGCCGCCCTGCAAGATTCGCAACCGTAGAGCATAACGTGCGAAAGGAACAGGTTTGGCGAAGCATAACCATTCACGCCTGCGCAACGCTCGCGTGACGCAACGCCGATTCGCTTTGCCGGCCCACAATCGCCGGAGCTTCTCGAACCAATGCATCATTGGTCAACGCGTCCACCATGAACAAAGCAAAATCGACGCGCCGCGTGAGATTGCTTTGCAACACCGTATCGCCCACATGGCGACTCCAAACGGGCAATCCTTGACTCTCGCCTTCTTCGAGGTCGCTTCCACGCACCACCGTCCAGCGCGTATCGCTCCGAAAAATGCGGTCGCAAGCTTCGACTTGATCGTTCAAATCGCCGATACGCAGCATTCGCGCCACCCAACCGAATACTTTGACAAACCATTGGAGTTTTTTCGTATAAACATCTTTGCCGTCGCGCGTGATGTGCCAACCGCAGGAAAAAATCAGCCGCGCCCCGGGTTTTGCAAAATCCAGCACCGCTTGCGCCGTGCCCGACGAATAATTCTCCACGCCCCAAGGCGCGAGCACCGTCAACACGCCATCACATCCCTCGACCGCCCGGCGTATCACTTCGCGATCATTGGTTCGTCCGGGAACAATCGTCATCTTGCCGGCGAATTTATCGAGCTTCTTTACGCTCTCCGGACGACACACGCCGACGACTTCATACCCGCGGTCGAGCGCGTGACGAATCATGTAATGCCCAAGTTTCCCCGACGCTCCAACAATGCAAACTTTCATGGTCCCGCTCCTTGATTCCGTGTTCCACCCCTATCTAGCTCTGCATGAACGTTTGGTCTATCCGCGAGAACGGCATTCGTGGTATGCATTTTTGCATGGAGTGGAAGAAGTCCGACTTCAATTGGAACCATGCGCGGGCGTTTTTGGTGGTCGCTGAGGAAGGCTCATTTTCGGCTGCGGCGCGAGCGCTGGGAATGGCGCAACCGACGCTCGGGCGACAAGTGACGGCTTTGGAGGAGGAACTTGGTATCGCGCTGTTTGAACGCGTCGGTCATCACCTCGTTTTGACCACGACCGGGCAGGACCTTGTCGAGCACGTGCGGGCGATGAGCGAATCGGCGACGCGGTTTGCATTGACCGCGGCGGGTCAGGCGCAAACGATCGACGGGGTTGTGCGTATTGCGGCGAGCGAAGTGGTGGCGGCGTATTTGTTGCCGCCGATCATCGACGAAGTGCGTCGAGCGCATCCGGGCATTCGCGTAGAGCTCGTCGTATCGAATGCGATCAGCGATTTGCGACGACGTGAAGCGGACATCGCGGTTCGTCATGTACGTCCGCAGGGAGACGACTTGATGGCGCGGCTCGTCAAAGAAAAGAGCACTGCGCATTTGTATGCGACGCCGGATTATCTCGCGCGGATAGGTCATCCGCGCACGGTGGAGGAATTGGCGGCGCGAGGTCAAGTCATTGGGTTCGACGATATCGATCGTTTCAAAAAAGGGCTGCGAGCGTTGGGTTTTCCTTTTGGCGACGATTGTTTTTCCGTACGAACCGACAATCACCTCGTCCAATGGGAGCTGGCCAAAAAAGGCGTGGGTATGTGCGTCATGATGGAGGAAGTGGGCGATCGCGAGCCCCTGGTGGTCCGGGCATTACCGGATTATTCCGCAGGCGTTACGTTTCCCACGTGGCTCACGAGCCATCGCGAGCTGAAAACGAGCCGCCGATTGCGCGTGGTATTCGATCTATTGGCCGAACAGCTGAAAGCGACTTGATTCTTGGCCCTCGTTGGCGTCAAAACCGAGCGCATGGAATGCGCCGGCCCGAAAAACATGCGCGGCATCGAGTAAGCCGGCCGTGTTCGGTAAACGCTGTTCGAGCCGACGTCAAAGCGCGATTACCTGCACTGCGGGCGTGAAAAAAACTTCCAGCCGTCACCTTTTTGTCGTAGGTATGAGGTAGACGAATTCTTCGAGGCTCCGATCATGGCGATTCGAACATCAACTCTTACTTGGGTTTCCCGCATTTTTTTGACTTTCGCGCTCTTCGGCTGCGGCCGAAGCGATGTGCTCCCCGTGCCGCCCGATACGACGGGAGATGGCGGCAGTGGCGAGGCACCGATCTGCGAATGCGGCGATGCCACGTGCGACCCGAGCTGTGGTGAAAACAAATCGAGTTGCCCGGTCGACTGTGGCACTTCGTGCATTTGCGGTGATGGCGTATGCAATCCGAGCTGCGGAGAGGATCCTTTCTCGTGCGTGGCGGACTGCGGCGCATGCTCGCCCGACGGCTTCTGCGGCGATGGTTTTTGCGATATGAATTGTGGTGAAAACCAAGTCAGCTGCAGTTTCGATTGCGGCGGGACGACCTGCCTCTGCGGCGATGGTTTTTGCGATATCAACTGCGGCGAAAACCAATTCAGTTGCTCGTTTGATTGCGGCGGGACGACCTGCGCCTGCGGCGATGGTTTTTGCGACGTGAACTGCGGCGAAAACCAATTCAGTTGTTCGCTCGATTGCGGCGCGATGTGCATTTGCGGAAATGGCGCCTGCGAACCCGATTGTGGTGAGGATCCATTCTCGTGCGGAGCCGATTGTGGTGCGTGTCCGCCAAACGTTTTCTGCGGCGATGGCATCTGTCAACCGCAATGCGGCGAAAGCTCGATGAATTGCAAAGATTGCGGTCCTCCGCCCATTTGCATTTGCGGCGACGGCGTGTGCGATCTCCAATGCAGTGAACCTCAAACGTGCCCCACGGATTGCGCGTGTCCGCCCGGTTCGTTCTGCGGCGATAACATCTGCCAATCCGCATGCGGAGAAAACCAATTCAATTGCTCGGATTGCGCTCAAACGTGCCTTTGCGGCGACGGGATCTGCAATCCGAGTTGCATGGAGAATTCCGCCAGCTGCCCGAAGGATTGCGGGGCGAATTGTTTCTGCGGCGATCTCTTGTGCGATCCGTCCTGCGGTGAAGATGCGTTCTCGTGTCCGAACGATTGCGGACAAGCCTGCCTCTGCGGCGATCTGTTATGCGATCCGAACTGCGGTGAGAATCAATTCTCATGTCCCAGTGATTGCGGACAAACCTGCTCGTGCGGCGACGGCGTCTGTCAACCTCAATGCAATGAAACCCAGGGCAATTGCAACAGCGATTGCGCCATCGTTTGCGCGTGCGGCGACGGTGTTTGCAATACGTTCTGCAGCGAGAACGGACAAAACTGCGCCGTCGATTGTTGCGCTTGCGGCAATGGGCTCTGCCAGGGCGGTTGCGGCGAAAATGCCAATACGTGCCCGAATGATTGCGGCGCTCCGTGCGTCTGCGGTAACGGTATCTGCCAGCCCGGACAAAACTGCGGCGAGAATACCCAAAACTGCACCGTCGATTGTTGCGTCTGCGGCAACGGTATTTGTCAAACCAATTGCGGCGAAAACCCCGCCACGTGCAACCTCGATTGCCAACAGGCTTGCTTCTGCGGCGATCAAATCTGCGATCCCAACTGCGAAAATTCGTCCAATTGCCCGGACGATTGCAGCGGCACCTTCTGCACGTGCGGCGATATGGTCTGCGCCCCTTGGACGTGCGGCGAAACCCTCAATTCGTGCAAAGTCGATTGCAGCACCCCGTGCATCTGCGGCAACCTCGTCTGCGAACCGAATTGCATGGAAGACGCTTCCATCTGCCCGTTCGATTGCCCGTGAAACACGCCGAGCCGCTCCGATGAGCGGCTCGGACAAACCACACGCGACAGAGCGAGGAATACGCAGGTATTTCGAGCGATGCCGACGTACGATTGCGGGTGCGAGCAGATAACTCGACGGGCTGCAAGAATCGATTGCGGCAATTCTATCCGACTGAGCTCGCGAACTTCTCCACCTTGGCCAATTCCACCGCAAGCGCCATGCGCAACCGCGCAGCCGCCTCGGGGGCGATCTTCATGACCGGCACGAGGCCAAGCAATGCCTTCTCGTTGTCATTCAATTCTTCATTGAGCAAACGGCCCAGCGGATACCACACTTTCTCGACCACTTCATCGCGTCCGTCCCGAGCGAGCGCCGCCACGACCCGCGCGCGACTCGTGGTATTCGCCGACCGGATCAATTCGATTTCGGCAGCCTCCGACAACCGCGACGGCAAGCTCGAGAGGATATCCAGCACGGCGCTGATC
>CAYSYX010000088.1:0-25655 GCA_964435055.1 uncultured Polyangium sp.
CGTCCGTGCCTTTTCGACGGTGTCTTGGAATGTCGCCCGCGTTGATTCTTTCGTTTGTTCGCGGTCGATCTTGCACGTTGTACGCGCTTCTTTCATCGCCGACCGTTTTTCCGTGCGCGCTTCCTTCAAAGCCTTTTTCTTTTTCGCGATGGCCGCTTTATCGTTTGCCCGAGAAACGTCCTTCACGAGTTTTTCCTTCTGTGCTTTTGTCCGTTTCATACAAGCGCACCCCATAACGATTACCAGTAATTCGTGACGGCCGATAACGCGGCCGGAACTTGTCCGATGGCGGAATTGAGAATCGTCGGGTCGGCCTTTTGCCATTGCCCTCCGACAAACACTTCCGCAGCGATATGTGGGAATCCATCGTCGACCCGCACCGGCAAACCTCGCGCGGCAATTCCGCACGCATTGCATAACGCGACAAACGTCCTCGATTTTGCGTCGCAATCGCCATAGCCTCGAAGCAAGACGGTCGCGGCATCTTCGAGCACCTCTTGCCCGGGGTCGCGCACATAATCGATCGCCCATTGGACAAATCGAAAAATGGCTCCTGGTCGCTCGTCGGCAGGCACTTGGCAAAAAATATTTGCCCAATGCCGGACCGCGGGAAGCTGCGAATCAGCGATGCTTTGTTCGAGCATGTATGCCGCTTTTTCGCGATTCGTCGCGAATTTTCGCTCGTTGACGAGGACGGTCATGCGGCACCTCCAAGCGCAGACAAACTAGCGAATAGTTTGCCCACTTCAGGATCCGCCAAAACGTCTTCAATGCCTCCGAGCGGATTCGCATTCGGCGACGAATTCGGAGAATTGGCCGCATCATTCGGTTTTGCCGCTGGTTGCGGTTGTTGTGCTGCAACGGGCGCAGGTGCCTGCATTGCAACGGGATACGGCTGGACGTGCGCGAGCTGCACGAGCACCCATCCGGTCATCGTATACGCCCAAGCCCAGCCAGGAGGAGCTGCGGCCGGAGGCGGCGTCATCGTCGCAGGGGGCGGAGCACTCGGCGCAGCAGGAGCCGC
Source organism: uncultured Polyangium sp. (assembly GCA_964435055.1). Classification (GTDB taxonomy): domain Bacteria; phylum Myxococcota_A; class Polyangia; order Polyangiales; family Polyangiaceae; genus Polyangium. Next base: position 1,025 of record CAYSYX010000088.1, read on the forward strand.
GGCCGGAGCTGCGGCGGAAACAACTGCCGCGGGCGCAATCATTCGCAACACTTGCCCAAGCAAAGCCAAGTCATCTTCGGCCCGAGCCGGTGCGGGCACGGGCGCGGGCACCATATTTCCCGGTCCCATGAGACCACGAGCAAGCTCGACGCCTTGCAAAAGCGCCTGCGTGCCATTTGCACCGCCTTGCATCATTGGCAGAATCTCGCGAACGACTTCGAGCGAACCTGTTTCTTTTCCTCCCGAGCGTTCGAGCAATGCGCGCATAAGCGCCGTTTTTTCCGAATTGCTCGACTCGATAACCGCTCGAACCAAAGCTAGCGTCTCTGCATTTCCCGACGCTGCTGGTGGTGCATGCGGCGGATATGGATATGGGTACGGCGCGGGATGCGCATATCCCGGCGGAATCGCCGCGGCAGCCATGGGTGCAGCCATCATATGCGCCGGAAGAGGTGCGGGCGCATGCTGCGGAATCGGTTCGGGCGCCACTTCATGCAGAGGCGCGCGATTTTCGCTTTGGACGACTTCGCCAAACGGTTTTGACGGCCCACCCAAAAAGACTTTGTCCGAAAACGCTTGATAGCGAAATGTTCGGCCGCATTGCGCAATGAACTGATACGTACCTCCGCCATACGCTTCTGCGATTTGTTCCAATGAACGAAGGTCGGAACCTCGCCATGCTTTTGGACAAATCTCGCGCGAACCGTCGCTCCTATATCGTTGAATGTGAATGAGATCGAAACGCCGCCGGTCCGGGCCGGTCTCCGTTTCTGCGCGTGGAAAGAGCGGGTGCCCGCCCCATTCCGAAGTTTGTTCTTGTGGATTGGCGAATTCGAGTCCGCCAATGCTCTCCGTTTCGCCCATGCATTCGATGATGCGTCGTCAATGCGGAAAAGCTAGCGACTTTCTTGACTAAATTGGGCGTCTAAGCGTTCAGGCGTCTAGACGTCTAGACGTCTCATATTTTGTTTATTACAAAATCAGCCGATTCGATGCATTGATTATTAAATAGACGTCTAGACGTTTTATTTTTGGGTTGCACGGTGTTTTTTTGATATTCTTCTTGCATGGCTTCCACTCGTCGCCCGCTTTCGGCCGCCTCACTCATCCAACGCAAGCGCGCGGGAACGGTTCAGGTTCGAAAAACCGTGTACTTCGTCCCGACAACCATCGATCGTCTGGAACGTTACGCCTTCGAACAGCGCCTGACGCTCTCGGAGTTAATCGAATCGGCGGCCATCGAGTTTCTCGACAAGCACGCAGTTCCGTCACGCCGCCGCTCGTCGGGCCCGCCGTCAGGAAAGACTGCGCCGCCTCCGCCATCCGTTCCACCTAGCACGCGTCGAACGAGCGCTCCGCCGCGGAGCAAGAAGGCATAGGCAACGGCGTGCGGTTGCATCACGACAAACTGGCCGTTTTACGGCCAAGCATGCGCAAGACTTGCCTTCGAGACAAACCTGATGCCAAAAGGTGGCGCTGATGAAGCTGCCTCACGTTGTGGTCTTGTCGATCATCGGGATGGCCGTGACGAGTTTGTCCGTGCTCGTGTTCACGTCACGACGACAAGTGTCGACACACGATACTTTGACGTCAAACGAATCGGAAGCGGTTGTCGAGCCGTCGACGAGTCCCGTTCCGCAACCAAGGTTAACGCTGACAACGGAGCCAAGCGCGACGGCGTCAAGCTTGGCGCCTCAAGCGAGCGTGTTCGGAAAACCGATGCCTTCTCAAATCGGGCAAATGCTTCGCGAATACAAGGACCACGCGTTACTCGTGCTTTTCGCGCCAAACGAACCCTGCACGTTCTTCGTCGACGGCAAACCCGTCATTGGTTCCGAAGTCTCGAATCTGTATGTTTCGGTGGGTGTGCATGTCATTCGTTGCGAACGCTCCAACGGCCGCGTCAACGAGCAGCGTGTTGACGTCGTGCCTGACGCAAGGAACCCAGTTTTTTTCTAAGCCCACCTCACGGTGCTTTTGCTCGCGCTTCGCCGCTCGTCATCGCGTCATTTTCCCGGTAAAACCGAGTTTTCGCCGCGTTTAGGCCATTGCGCAACGCGTTGGTCCTTGTTTCGCCGCCTCGCCGATCCACTCACGTCCACAAATCGATCCACTTTTCCATCATCCGGAGCCACTCAGCCCGCATGATTCGCCGGTCAAGGTGTCACAAGCTGCATCGGCGCTTGTTTCACGGCGATCTTTCTCACAACCACGCCGCGTCAAATCGGCGCTTCTTCCCTGGTAAAACCGAGTTTTCGCCACGTTTGGGCCATTGCGCGACGCGTTGGTCCTTGTTTCGCCGCCTCGTCGATCCACTCACGTCCACGAATCGATCCACTTTTCCATCATCCAGAGCCACTCAGGCGTTGCGCCTTCGTTTCACGGCGACATGACTCACAATTTCGCCCACCTTCGACCCGTTTTTTACGCTCCGACAAACCCGTGATTTTCCACAAAACCCACTTCATTTTCCACTGCTCCCGAGTGGCCCATCGAGCGGGTTTTTTACTTCGAATGCAAAATCGCAAAATTTGTACGCTTGGCTACCGTGGTGGGGTCGAACCCCCTCCGTGTTCTTCTTCCGATTCGGTCTCGTTGGGCGTGAGCCTTCGGACACGGCGTTTCTGATGCTCGGTCGAGCGCACCTTGCTCGGTCGAGGGCCAATCCCGCCCCATCGAGGCGCACCACCACGTCCGAGCGGCCGTTCGACTTGCGGTTCATGCGGCAACGTCGGCGATGGTTTGTCCTCGGATCGTTGCTGTTCAAACTTTCTCGACGGCATCGACGAAGGTTTGTCTTGTTCGCTTGCGTCTGTTGCAGGTTTGTCCTCGGAAACTTCGGCCTCATCGTCCAGGACAAACTTTCGTTTTGGCAACGCTGTTTTTGCTGGATTCTGCATGTCTGGTGCTGCCGGTTTGTCTTGTTCATCGTGCGGCGTCGATGCTTTCAGCGCGTCGAGCACCGCTCGTGCACCTCGTGCTACGTCGGCATGCACCACGCGCTCGGGCGTTTTTTGCGAAGTTGTCTCGACGGGTTTGTCCAAGGACTCGCCACGAGTCGGCGTCGGTTCCGCCTGCTTTTTCGGCTCGATTTCGATGGGTTTGTCCGCGTGCATGACAGGTTCGGGAGGTGGCGCGGCCTGTGCTCGACGCGGCGGTGTTGCATCGATGCTCTCGCGCAAAGCGGCGTTCATCGCTTCGATGAGTCGTGCATGGAACTCGCGCGGAAGGTCGCGAAGCGCGTGTTTCATGCGGCGCAAATGCGCGCTGTCGTTCTTGAAATACAAGTGAATCACGCGGTTTGCGAGGTCTCGACGTACGTCGACAAACGCTTGTTCAACACCAGTTCGCGCATGAAGTTTGGCGCGAACTTCGGTCGCGGCTCCATCGAGCGCCGTTGCAAGGTCTTCGCGTTGCTCGCGCCGCAAGTCCGGCCGCAACGGCGGGAGGCTGTAGACCGCCTTGGTTTTTTCGAAGTGGGCCTCGACAAGGACGTCCCAAGCTTCGAGGTTCACCCCGCTCTTTTTGCGAATCTCGGAAGAAATGTGTGTGTCTGGAGCCAGGACCGGGCTGACGGGCTCAGCACTCTCTTCCTTTGAAATGCTTCCACTATGATCCGGATCGGGATGCAAATTTGCAGGGGGCCCCCCCCTGTCATTTTGCGGGAGGCCCTCCCTGCAGATTTGCAGGGGGGTCGTTTCGTCCGTCGAGCCGTTCGAGGCTCGCGCGAGTCCCGGGCCTGCTTGGGGAGCTGCGGGACGACCACGTCCATCGAGCACGAGATAGAGGTTTGTCGCTTGTCCGATGTCGCCTCGACGTGGCGCTATTTTCCCGGCGGCTGTTTGCACGTCGGTCAAGGACGCCCACGTTTGCGGCACGATTCGCAACCATCTGCCGCGAACGAGGTCGTCGAGCGCCTTTTGCAAGGTGCGCTCGGTCTTGATCTTCGTCTTGCGCATGAGCGTTCGAACGCCGGGCCACGCTTGCCCGTCCGTGTCTGCGACGCGGATCAAGACCGCCAAGACTGCCCTTGCTTGAACTGACGAGGGGCCTTCGTCCTCCCAAACGCGGTCAGCCAGAGCGAATTTCCAGCTGTTTGGAGAAGGCGGTGAGGACAGACGCGTGTCGTTCGTCGTGGTTTGACTTACGCGTTCCGGAAAAAATGCACGTGATTCGACACTGCGAGATCGACTCGCTGCGATCGGTGTTATGTTCATTTTCGACTTGAGCGCGCGTCGTTCCGGAATTGTCGCCAAACAGAGACCGGACGGCGCGCATTGTCTTTTGTGCGTTCCGAAAAACGCACTCACCAAGGCCACTCGTTCAGGCTCATGACCAGCACGAGCTGAACGCACGACCACACTGCACGAGATCCCAGCGCGAGATCAAGTGGTTTTGTTTGAAGAGACAAAACCTTTGTTCGTCCTCGCGTTTGTTTGGGTTTTGTACGTGAAACAAAGTTTGTCAAATTAGTACATCTGTCGAAATTTTGAGGCTGTTCGCGCGTCGATGATGTGATCGCGAGATGTCGAATGCTTCCATCGTTGTCGTCCCGCGTGGTCCGATGGCGTCGTCGAGTCTTGCTGAGGACGTTGCACGAGCGGCAACGCATGCGATGCACGCTCGTGCAGTGAACACACGCCGCTCGTACGCGCGTGAGTGGGAGCGGTGGGAAGCGTACGCGTTTGAGCATCGAGCGCGAGCGTTGCCCGCGTCTCCGCTCGTGGTTGCGGCGTATATGGCGCACCTCGACGCTGAGGGACTCGCGCCGAGTTCGCTGGATGTGGCGATGGCGGCAATCACCGATCGTCATCGAGCCGCACGAGTTCCTTTGCCCTCAAACGATCCGGCAGTTCGTGACGTGATGGCGGGGATTCGAGCACGACGCGGAACGCGACCTCGAGCGAAGGCGCCACTGTCGCCGACTGATTTGCGAGCGATGATGGATGCGCTTCCGTCTGGCTTGCTTGGTGCGCGAGATCGAGCGCTTTTGCTTGTGGGATTTGCAGCGGCCCTTCGACGCGCGGAACTCGTGGCGCTCCATGTTGATCATGTCGCATGGCATCGCGAAGGCGTTATCGTTCACGTTGTGCGGAGCAAGACGGATCAACTCGGGGAAGGTGCTGACGTGCCAGTGCACGCAGCGGGTGGCGCATTGTGCCCGGTGTTGGCGTTGCGAACATGGCTCGACGCTTCGAAAATCGTTGGAGGTCCAATCTTTCGGCGGGTCGATCGTTGGGGTCGAGTTGGGACCAAGGCGCTGACGGGTCGAGCGGTGGCGCTCATCGTAAAGAAAGCGGCCGAGCGAGCGGGCCTCGATGCTGAGGAGCTTGCGGGGCATTCGTTACGAGCGGGCTTTGCGACGACAGCGGCGAGGGCCGGAGCGAATCTTGCGGAAATCGGGCGAATTACGCGCCACGCAAGCGAGGGGATGATCCGGCGATACATCCGGCAGGGGACGGCGTTTGAGGTAGATCCGTTGCGGGGAACGTTGGGACTTTGAGTTTGGAGGCGAAACGATGAAATGGTGGTTGATTTTGGGGATCATGGTTGGCGTAGTGGCCTGCAATTCGAGGGAAAATAAAGAACCCGACCGCGATCCCAGCGTTTGCATTTCTCAATGCGGTTTCAGCAGAACGACATGTCAAACGATGTGTAGCAAAATGGAAAGCTGCCTGAATGGCTGCAATTCGACCTATGACACGTGCGTTCGGGTATGCGGTGGCGAGAAAAAAGGCGGGGAGGATTTGAAGAACGAGCGGCGATGAATTCGCGAAAGTTGACTTCCGCTAATTGGGCATTAGCGGAAGTCTTGCCGCTTCGAGTTACGACGCGAAGGCGAGAGCGCGCGGCACGTGGTTGTCGACGATTCGATTGATCGTCATCGTTGCCGTTTGTAGGTGCTGCGCAGATGCACCAGGTGCAATCACGCATTGCTCGGGCGTGAGGAACAATTCGCGCCGGTAGTCACTCGGCAACCCATTGCGGAAAAGATTTCCGTTCGTGGCTTCGAGCAAGAACCATCCGTGTTCGTCCTCTCCTTCGACCCATGCATGTCCTTCGCAGGTGCGGCGGTTGCAAACTCGTCCAACGACGACGGCCATTGGAACCTTCATTGCTCGACACAACGAGGCGCCGAGAATTGCAAGATCATCGCAATCGCCACCGCCGCGTGCAAGCGTGTGCGAAGGGCGGCCCCATTGATCGCAATCGGGCGGATCCGGAATGTATCGGAGTTTTCCGATAGCAAATCGATTTTTGAACCAATTGGAAAGCGACCCTGCTCGGGAGTGGTTCCAGTCGAACGGAGTTCGCTGTTTTTGGTAAATCAGGTGGGCGACATCATCCGGTTGGACGAACTGTCGAATGGCGACGCATCGATCGATGAGCGTCGAGCCTACGCATCGACACTGGTTGTTTTTGCAAGACATGTTTTCACTCAGTTTTCAGCGATGCGCGCTTTCGCGCGCGACGAATTCAAGCCGAGTGTCAGCGCCCTCTGGACTTTTCGGTCCGATCGCCCCATGATCACTTTCGCCCTCTGCCAAAGGGAAAGTGTCCTGGTCTCGATTCGAGGGCGGTGACACCGTCGATGGGTCAGAGCCCCATGCTTTGACCCATCACTTTATTCGGAACACACGCATCTTCCTTCTGGCCTCCTTTCATCTAATATCGGTCCTCAGTCGCCCACGAAGCGCCCGTCGCGACCGCGATATCGTTGAACATTTGGATCCCACGTGGAGCTCGAGCTGCTTGCCGCCCAAAGCGCCGCCAATCCAAGACCCAATCCGGCGAAAATCGCTCCCCAAGGTGGATCCTTGCGTTGTGGACTCGTCTGAATCTGCGGCGGCGAATAGATCGGCCGATAAACATAGATCGGCGGCGCTGGAGGTGGAGCGACGTTCTGTTGACGTTTGGCTTCACGAATTTGTCGAAGACGTTCGTCCGTGGTTTTTCTCCGTTCGGGTGTAGACACTTCCTCCCAAGCCCAATTGATATCTTGCATTTTGCGCGATTCATTCGGGTCATTGGCGTGTTTGTTGGGGTGGTGTTTGGATGCGAGATCCCGATAAGCTCGTTTCAGCTCCTGGTCTGTTGCCGTTTCGCGAACGTTCAAGATCTCGTACGGATTTCGTGTCTCTTTCACTTCTTTTGTTCCTTTCTGACGTTTTTCGTGGTTAACGAAGCCAAGTCTATTCATGCAGAGGCGGCGCGTTTTTTCTTTTTGCGTGAACCATCTTCATAGGGTTTCTGTTCTTCTTTGAGATAACTACTCAATGTCAAAGCGGCGGCGGCTGCGGCGCAAAACGTCGCAATACCTGTCAACGCCTTCGTGCTTCCCACTTGCCCCCCAAGTTTCTCCACCTCCATCCGAAGCTCTTCTGCTTTTGTCTTCAGACTGGCGAGTTCCGTGAGAGCTTGCCTCAGTGCCTCCTGGTATCGTTGTGCATCGAGGTAATATCCGCGCGCATGCTTGTGAGCCTCTTGCAGTTCCGCGTTTGCCGCGTCCAACGCCTCCTGCGCTTGTTTTCGACGCCGTTGCTCATTTGCGGCGGATTCTTCGGCTTCACGCAGGCGTCGCGACAATTCGGTGGCCCGCTGTTCCATTAAGACAAACTGACGAACAGCTTCTTGATAATCTGTGCGGTCGACGAACTTGCGTCCTCCGTCGACTCGATTCGCTGCATCCGTCCCCTGAACAAGTTCCTCGATCGTCACTTTGAGCACCGGAGCAAGCGCGACGAGCGTTTCCGCTGTTGGATTTCGTTGGCCGTCGAGAATGCGCTTGACAGTCGAACGTTCAACACCGGCCTTCTCGGCGAGCCATCCAGGGGTTTGGCCAAGTTTGTCCAGGAGAGAAGCGATTCGTTCACGTACAGGAACAAGGAAGATTTCATCCGACATACGTCCGAGGCTAACATGGAACGGACAACATGCAAGTGGTTTAATAAATTACAGTAGAAAGTCTGGCAACGTTCTGGCAACGTTCTGGCAACATGAAAGAGCCCCAAAACCATTCCTCAACGCGGTCAACGGTATGGTGAGGTCTTGGCTTGCAACCGAGAACTTCACACGCGCCACCGTTGGCAAGATGCGACGTACGTTCGTGTAACGTATGAGCATGTTTTACGAACGTATATTCGTCAATTTTGTGAGATTATGCTTATTATTTGATGCACTAATTACGTACGTCTATGCATATTCGTCGTAGATATGGCGTACGTTCTCGCGTCTCGTTGGGGCCATCGAGCAACCCAAGTGCACCCGCCGCACGTGCAGACTGACGGCTCCGCCTTGTGTTCGTTGTGGTTGGTTCGGACGGTGTCGCGATGCAAAGCCCCTTCGAGCGTATGGTGGAGCGTGCGTACGTTAGTGCGAACGTGTGTTTCGTTAACGTACGTTGATACGTTATGAATTCAGGTAAAACAATGATATTTGATGCATATTTACGAACAAACGTACGTGTTGATGTTGATTCTTGACGTACGTTTGTGAAAGCAACGGACGAAGCGACCTACTCTTCGTCGACCGCTTTGAGCGTTTCCCTTGCGGCGCGCTTGGCCGCGACCGAGAACGCTCGGAAGTTCGCGTCGTCGTTCTCGTAGCGCTCATCTTTTCCGCAGATCCGGCAATGAAGTGCCCAGGCGGCGCGGGTTGCTTCGTCGTCGAGCACCTTGCCGTAGTGGTCGGCGACAAACTGGCCTACGGCTGCGGCACCTTGCATCAGTTGTTCATCGACAACACGCGGGAATTGAATTCCATCGAGTTCGAGGCACGCCAAGACCGCCTGCCGAAAACTTCCGGCGGAATCGCCTATCGTGGCAATTTTTGCCGCTTTCTCGGCGGGCAAATCCAAGACCAAACGTTTTTGCCCAGGAGCCGAAGGGAACGGCGAGACCCCGGCCGTTTCCCCCTTTCGCGATTCCAAAAGCTCGAGGATGTATTCGGTTACGGTTTTTCGAAGCTCCAACGCCTTGGATCTGACGGCGTAATGAACCGATTCGGGGACCTCGACATACAGCTTTCGTTTGCCTTGTGCCACACGCTTGAGACTGCGCGTCGCTTGAGGTTGCGCGGATGATGGCGTCGCAAAACGGATCAGCGGTTCAGCCGATTTCTTCGTCATGGAGTCACCAATTTGGTCAATTTCGCGATCAATTGATCGATTTCCGAACGGGCCGACGCGGGCAATTTGGACCAACGCCCCGCAACGGCCTCGACGTAGACGGTTTTTTGCGAAATGGTCGCGACTCGGTCGGAACCTCCCGCGAGCTCGCCCAACGCGTCGACGAGCGCCTTCGAAGCCTTCGTTCGTGCGGTGATTCGATTGGCCACGAACAACCGTTTCACGGGTTCTCGACGGAATTCGTTGTCGGCCTTCGTCAAGACCTCGACCGTTCGAGCGGTTGCGGTCGCATCGAATTGACTTGGCAAGACGGGGATGATGACGACATCCGCTGCGATGACCGCTGCCATGGATCGATCGCTGTAACCTGGGGGGCAGTCGAGGATCGCGACTTCGTATGACCCGGCCGCAGCGGCGAGAGCATCTTCGACCCGATGCCCCACGCGCTCAACGGCAAGGCTTCCCGGGTATTGCGCCCACGTGCTCCATGCGTGCGCTGTACCTTGTTCATCGAGGTCGGCGAGAAGTACGCGCCGTTTCTCGGCGAGCACCGCGGCGACCAAGACGCTGAGCGTCGTCTTTCCCGCTCCTCCTTTCTCGTTCATGATCGCGATGACGAGGGGACGGGCTTTTTCGGCGTCACGAGTCGCCGAGGTTTTGCGTGTGCGAGATGTTGCCATGGTTGCGCGTCGGTTAGCACGAGCCGCGCTAGACGTAAATACGTACGTGCATATTATTTTGAAAGTCCTTGCATTTGCTTGAAAGATGCACGTACGAGCGTACGCGCGGCAGTCGCATCGCGGGTCAACGCAAACCCGAACCCGACGTCGCGGCAAGAGCGGAGGACGTCGATGCCAGAGCAGCCGAGCGCCATCCTTGACGATGACGATCACCACGCGCACGACCTCGAATGTGTCCAAACCTTCCATTTGTTCCTCCGGTCCCTGTCTCTCGGGCGAAGGATGTCTTCGGCCATTCGGCATCGATATCGCGACAATTTACGTATGAACGTACGTCTTAATTTTCTAGATAAAGCGTTTGATTCTTGCAAAACTAACGCACGTTCATACGTAACGTCGCAGCGAGCTGCACGATGTTGGCGTGAGTGAAGCGCCATCGGTTGCAAATCGTGACCGCCCCAAAAGATTTTCTGTCCGACTTTTCGACCGACCAACAATCTAGTACGGTGGAGGTCCCGCATGCCCGCCACCGCCGCTCACCTCGATGAAGTCGTTCTTCGCGATGGTGTCGAAAAGTACGTCGCAGAAGTCTGCCGTCGTTGTCGCGTCCAACGCGACGATGTCGAAGACGTCCTGCAAGACGTGTTGACTGAAATTTGCGCTGGAAAGGATTCGTTTCAGCCGGAAAAGGGTACTTTTGACACGTGGATGCATGCCATCACGTGGAACGTGGTTCGGCAGCACGCTCGAAGGTCGAAACGATATGACGAGCGATTCGCGGCGTATCACGGAAACCTCGACGAGCACCCATCGTCCGATGCTTCGCCGGAGCGTTGCGCGCAGCGAAAACAGGCGCGAAACACGATCAACATGGCAGCTCGCGAGCTGCCCGACCAGCACTTCAACGTGATTGTTCTGCATGTCGTCGATGAATTGACACATGGGGAAATTAGCGGTGAATTGGGGTTGTCCGAAGCGAACAGCCAAAAATGTTATCAGCGCGCGCGAAATCAATTGGCTCGATGCGTGCCCAAAGACCTCTTGGCCGTCATGCCGCCCTCGCTTACGAGCTGCAATGATTCCACGCCAAGGAACGACAACCATCGACGACTTGAACGGTCCCATTACATCGTGCAAGTCGCGACGATGGTCGCCGCATTCGTGCTCGCGTGTTCCTCGACATCATTCACGGGCCCCGCTCCCACGCTCGAAGAATCGTCGGGCTCGACCAGACAGCAAAATGCTGCAATGTATAACGAAGACAAACCCGTCGAGCTTCAGGACGAACCATCCGTCTTGAACGACGCACCCAGCGTCAAACCCGAGCCTGCATCTTTGCCCAGTGTTCGCAACGTGTCCACGCCAACGCCAAACGGAGACAAACCGGCGTCGTCTCGCGTGCGCACGTCGCAGCCTTCCCACACGTTCAAATACAAGGCGGATTTTTCTGCTCATCGACCCGGCAACATACGATGACGGATTGACAGGGTGTTGCAATCCGAGCAAACTCGACATCGGATGCGTCACCTTGTAGTGTTTGCCCTTGGGGTTTGTCTGAGTGCGACGAACGTTGCTTGGGCTGATATTCCTGCGGGTTCGGAACGTTCACCGGAGCAAACCAAGAAGGAAGCCGAGTTTCGACACCTCGCCGAGATGGCGGAGAAGGCGCGTTTGTCTGGACGATACGACGACGCTGCGCTTCTGTTTTCGAAGGCGCTCGAACTGCAACGTCAACCCGTCGTTTTGGGTCGCTTTGGGTTGGTGCTCATGAAGCTCGGGCAACTGGACCAAGCCGGGGAGCTGCTCCACGATGCCGTCGAGCACGGGCAAGGGGCCTCAGCACGAGAACGCCGCGAAGTGACCGAAGCATACGACAAGGCCAAGTCATTGACGACGTGGGTCAACGTCGACGTTTCGCAAGTAGGGGCGAAGATCACATACGACGGTGAGCCACAGAATCGCGGGGGATACTCGGCCTTTTGGATGCTCACAATGCCGGGTGAGCACACGTTGCGCGCAAAGCTCGACGGGTACGAAGACGCCGTCGCAACGTTTACGGCGAAGGCCGGGGAAGAAATCACGATTTCGTTGAAGCTTGTGCCGCTCGCCAAGTCGAAGCTGCCCGAACTTCCCGCGCTCGTGGAAATCGTTTCGCAGGACAAGAGGACCTTTCCTCCGGTTCTTCGAACGTCGAACATTCCCGGCGACCCAAACTACGACCCGCGCGAGGATCCATCGTATGGAGAACCCAAAGATACGAAGCCCGCGAAGAAGAAAGAGGGAACGCGGTTTTCCGTGAGCGGTGGCGTCGTGACGGTCTTTGGCGTGGCGTCGTGGAATCCCGCAGTCGGTCCTGTGATAGGCGTTAGTTTGAGACCAAAAGAATTTCTTTCGCTTGGTCTCGAAGGGCGTGCCGCGTGGCTGACGACGGATGTCGTTACCGATTCCCAAATCAGCGCAATGACCGCGGGCGGAGTCGTTTCGGCGTGTGGACATGTGAAATGGTTTTTCGGGTGCGGCCTCGGGCATGTTGGCGTGATGAACGTATCGTTTTCTGAAAACGTTTATACAGGCAGATCATACACGGATGTACGGTTAGGTATTGGGGGGCGGATCGGGGCTCAAACTCGTTTGTCTGAATCGTTCTTGATTATTGGAAGCGTTGACGCATTTAGATTGTCGCGTGGTGCTCAGGTTGTTGTAGGCAATCAATTGGTCGTCAATGTCCCACCTGTATTTGTGAGTGGCCAGATCATGGGCGGATGGGAGTTTTAGCGTGAGATACTCAGCAAGCAATTCTAGTTTTCTTGTTCTGTTTGGGACATTGATTGCATATTGCGTTAATGCATGCAACGCGTCGCCTAGTGTATATTTTGACGATTGCGATCCAAAAGTAACGTTGTTACTCCCGCCCAAATGTCGCGACGTTGATGCCGGTGCCGATGCCGAATCGGACGCCGGTCCTGATGGTGCTTCGTTGCGTCCCGAGGCCGCTTGTCTCGATAAAGGCGGCGAATGCGTGCCCATACCAAGCGACTCAAACGCTTACAAATGGGAAGGTCCTGCCGCGGTATGGTTTGGCGCTGCGAGCGAAAAACCAGCGGAATGTCCATTTGAAGGCGCAGTCATCGGCGAAAAATACGCCGGACTCAACGCGCCGCCGCTTGACTGCGCTCAATGTGAATGCGAAAAGGCGACGGGGACTTGTGCAGGCGTGCCCGAATCCATTTCAGTAGGAACGACGTCGTGTACGGTAGGAGGGGTATCAACCCCTTTTGACGGTCCGGGGGGATGGGACGGAGCTTGCACGAGCGCAAATGCAATTCCCGCGGGTGCGCAGTGTCCATCGGGAAGCGGGACGCCTTGTGCACAATCGATTTCATGGTCTGCATTGCCGGGGCCGCAGGATGAAACGTGCGCGGTCAAGGCGAACACGATTCCGAAAATCACGGACGCGTCGATTTCGTGGGAAAAGGCCGCAGTCATTTGTGATTCGAGTTTGGCGCAGGATTTGTGCAATGATGGCCCAAAGCTCTGCATTCCAGACGTTTTTTGGCCATGGACACAATGCGTTTGGCTCGACGGGAAGCACGAAAACGAGTGCCCGGAGGGTTACAAGTTTTCGTCGCATGTGTTTTTCGATGACAAACCAATTGATAGCCGTGCATGCACCGAATGCTCCTGTGGTGCACCGGCCGGTGGTGAATGCGTGGCGCATTTGCGCGCGTTCACCGATTCCGTGTGCTCGACAGAAATACTCAATCAGCCGATTTCGTCGTCAATGCCAGACTGTGACCCCATTTTTCCGTCAGGTTCCGCCATTGGATCGAAGTCCATCACAAATCACTTGTACGTTCCGGGAACGTGCGCCGTAAGCGGCGGCGAACCTATCGGCAATGCCGTCCAAGACGAAACGAAGGCGACGACGTTTTGCTGTCGACCTGGGAAAATTTTTGAGGGTTGAGGCGTCCACGAATTTCGTTCGTTTGCAGGGTTCGGCGAACTGATACGCCCGTGCATGTTGCGTTTTTCTGGGCTTTGGGTGGGTTGAATCAACGCGAGAAATCAATGACCCGTTTCGATTGCTGCATCTGGATTTGACGCCGCCGCTCCCGCCTCTTCGAGCGGCAGGTCCTTTGGTTCGTCCGTTGCCTTTCCAAATGGCAAGAAAATCACGGTGTCTTCAATGAAGACGGCATCAGGTACGGTGCAACCGATGCCAACAAAGCCCAGGAGAATCAAAGCGATCGAGCGATACTTGACGAGACGCATGCCTTGGGCCTTGCACATCACGCGCCGTTCGCCAAATCGCGCGTCGCTCACTTTTCGAAAAAACTTTGTCCGACTTTTCTACCGGCCAACAAATTACGCATGAGGCAACGCGATGACCTTTGCGCATAGTCGGCAAACAGTGCGCGAGGGCACATGTTTGCGCCTCACGCGTTCCGAGAAGGGCGTGGTGGCAGCGGTTCGGGTTCTGTTCAACGCGGGCATGCTTGATTCTCCTGGGTCCTAACCACAACACCAAGCCCTTCTCGGAACGCGTAGTCAACGTGCTGTTCGTCGCCAGCGGCACGAAGACAAACCCACGCTAGCCATTTTCGCGAACACATCGACCGCACGGGATGCGTGTTTCCATCGTTCGCGGGTACGAATGAACGTCCCGTCGTCTCTTGGCATACGGACGGCTCAGGTCGGGACGTTCTTTCGTGCTCGCGAAGGGAGACATTTGTCCTCTGTTTGGCATGGAGAACTCGATGCACTCGTCAGATCCGCCGCCATCCAAAACAGACACCCCGGTCTCTTCGGCGCCGGGGTCTCGTGCTCGGCACGAATGGCCCATAACGGAGATTTCCGACGAATTGCGTGAATTAACCGTGCGCGAATTGAACGACGTACAGCGATTCGTGAAACAGATTCGGGCTGCTCGTGGGAATCGCCCCTCCCCCGAATTGATCGCGAAAATCCTCGTGGACGTCGGGCACCTTCACGCGACGTTTGCATATTGCGTCCCGATATCGTTGATCCGCGCACGGTATGCAGACGTTCCGCAAACTTTCCTCGAGCAGGCCCTTTTCGACGCGGAAAGGCGTGACCTGCTGCGCCTCGAGCCAGTGAAGCTTCCGGCCCCGTTTGTCGAGATAGGAGCCGGAATTCCGCACGAACGAGGTTTACTCTATTGGATTGTCCCGTTCACACCATAAGGAGGCCAAATGCCGAGACGAAATACTAAGCTCGCGAATCAGGTAGGGGCTCGAATCCATGTTCTTCGAATGGAGCGCGGTTTCACTTTGCGTAAGCTGGCCGAGGCGTCTGATTGTAGCCTTGAGACGATTGTCCGTGTGGAATCGGGCCGTACGGGAAGCACGACTCGGATTTTACGACGGATTGCCATGGCGTTGCGGGTCGAGCTTTTCGATTTGTTCAACGTCGATACACACACAGACGACGCTGGCTACGTGGTTGAGCGGATGCGCGTTGACAAAGGCGCCATGCAGCTCGCCCAGCACTTGCTCGCGAATCCGGAGCTGTTTTCGAAGCTGCGGACGGGATCGTCAGTGCCGGCGAGGCGGTAGGCATCGTTCGATTTTGAATTGTACATGAGGCAGACTATAGTTTGCCTCATGTATTGTCGTACGTGTGTGAGCCCACAGCTCACTTGACGCTGTGTTTTTGTTGACGCGCGAATTCGCGCCGCTCGTTTTGCAGCCGAGTCTTCCGGGCCTGTGCACATTCGGGGCTGCAAGTCACCTGCCGGGCGTTGTAGGGCCCGGTTCGCGTGTTGCCGTCTGCGTCGTAATGCACGGCTTTTCCAGCCGGTACGTCGCATTCGGTGCATTTCCAATCGTCATCCCAGGTCCACCGAGCAAAGTTCCTGCGCATGAGGCACACTATAGTCTGCCTCATTTGCAAGTCAATGCGAATGAGAGTGGTCCTCTGAGAAAACGGAAGTATGGCACGCCAAGCCGTTTTAGGAGTCGTAGCAGCCTGAAATTGCCAATGTCGCGTTTGTCGTGTGCTATCCGTTTCGGATCACAGAAACTTCCTGGCCAAAATCACAACCGCGCCAAGCAACAGGCCGTCGCCAACATCATCCGAACTCGCCGACGTATTCGCTGGTTCTTTCGTCGGCGTTGGCAGTGGCTGCGGCCCGTTCAACAACCACGGCGCAACGTGTTGCGCTGCGAGCTTCGGTTGCACCACCATTGCCTGATAACTGTGCGCCTTCATGTCAGCCTCTTTCGTTGCATACGAATACACCCAAAGCTGACCCTCTCGCGAAACCACCGGCGCATCGGGAGGTCCTCCATGATCGAGCGGAAATCCCGTCGCTTGTCGAAGTACCGTCACCGTTGAAGCAAATGGTTTCAATGGTGGCGTGAGTTTTTCCGTATACGTTTGCCACGTGTGCGACGCCACGACGAGCACATTGCCTTTTCGAGCTTCCGCCGCGAGGTCTCGAAGCCAAGCGATTTGCCATTCTTGCGGAGGCCAAGACGCGTGTGTTCCGTCCGATAGAAGATACGCATCGGCGTTTGCCCCATCGATTCGAAGCTTTCGCACGCGTTGACATCCGGCGCTGTAGCCAACGAGCGCGAGTCTCGACACGTGCGAAACGCCCGCGTTCGTATGGGCAAACTCGACAATTTCCTTGAGCGTTTCGGTCCCCTTCGCGCTGTCATCCGCCACAATGCACGGAGCAGGACCGAACGCTGCACGAATCTTCGCGTCCATCCCTGCCCATGCGAGAAACGTGACCACGAGCGGCCGAGTCGCTCCCATGCCCTGCTGGACGAGACGAAGCGCCATGATTCACCCTCCCGGTTTTCCGACAAACGGAGCCGATTCGAGCAAACCCGCAATATCCGCGGTCCATGCCGTTCCCGCAGGATGACGCCATTTTCCGCCATCCTTAACGCCCACGGGCAAACCATAGATGAGTGCATACGCGCCTTTATCGCCAATCGTATACGAATCCCCCGCGGGCACAATGGCCGCCGTCGTATTGCCTACCGTCGCTTGAAAACGACGTAATCGTCCATCACCCGCAGCATCGAAAATCATTTCGCGTAAACTCTTTTCACGCCCGGCAACCTGGTCCGAAGGGCGCAAACTCATTTGCCCTCTGCCCCACGGCATCGGTTCTTGATTCATGTCCATTCTCGTTTTTCCCATGGTACACCTCTATTCATTGACGAAAGAGAAACGAAACCAATGTCGCGGCAATTGCGACACCCGGCAACCCATCAGATTCTGGTTTGGCGTGGCCTACCTCGACAGAAGCATCCGATTTGCCGAGGTCGAGGTCCGCACCGTAAAAGTAACGCAAAATATCGGGATATCGCCGACCCTTTCCCGCAAGCCAATTCGCACAGTTTTGGCTCATGCAACCTCGATTGTCCGGACGCTTCGTGTCCGCGAGTTTCGTTGGCTTGACGAATGTACCGCGCTTGCCTTCGTTATACGTGACAAACCGCTCCGTCTTCGTTGCATCCGCGCCAGGTGCGCCGTTTGTCCAGACAGCTCCGGCCACGTAGTTCGCCACGATGAGCCACCCTTGATATCGGCCAACCATGCCCCGCGTCGCATCGACGGCGGCGAAACACGTTTTGAACGCCGATTTCGCGAATACCTGGAATTTCTGCGAATTGCCAATCGGCACGGTTCGACCGAGTGCTCGATGGTCGCGCATTGCTCGAAGCACGTACGTACGCGCGGCAATAGCTTGCGCCTTTAATGCTTCCGAGGGCCCACGGCCATTTTCACCCGTCACAACCCGCGGCAAGTATTCCTCTTCGAATCGCAGCCACCCCTCGATCGTCAATACTTTCTCGGGCGGCGATTCTTCCGGCGGCAATTCATTGAGCGTCACACGAACCGGCTCGTTCCATTGCTTTGCGTCGATCGTCGCGAGCGCCGCGAGTTCTTCCGCCGAAGGCCCCACGGCGTTTTCCCACGCAAGCGCCTCGACGATGGCCCGTGCATTGCCCGTTTCCAATGCGGCCGACGTCAATGGGCGCCGAACCAATTCGATGAGCAATCCGCGAACGTCCTCGAGCTGCCCCGCGCCCGATAATGCAGAAACAGCTTGGAGTGCTCCCAGCGAAATGGATTCTCGACCGGAAATCGAACGCCACAATTCAAGCAACATCGTGCGGTTCATGGTCGTTTTCCTCCTGCAACGAGAGCCAACGGCAAAACGAAAATCCCACAATAGTCGCGCACGGAATGCCCCGGATGGAGCCACACACGAGCACGAGCGCGTCCGTCGTCCGATTCGAAGCGCCAAACCCATTCCGCGACAAACGCAGGATAACGCGCAATCGCCGCCACTTGTCGACGATGCATGATCGGCCCGACCAACACAGTCGGCAAAGTCGCCTCGACGGCTTCCGACCCAAGCGCCGGATCACGCAAATTCACATCGACCGACACTCGCCAAATCGGCGCTGGTTCGTCAATCTGCAACGCTTGCGGCTCGACGATGAGCACACAATGCGTTGACGGAAGACCAGCATCGACCCGAACGACGTTTTCCTTTGCTTCGCTATCGATCAAAACGCCTGCATTCGTGATTTGCATGGTCAACCTCCCGAGGGAGGGGCGCGCTTCGAGCACGCCCCTCGCCTCGATTCATTCGGTCAGCTCCGAGTTTGTCCCCGGCGCGCAAGCTGGAATCCGATTCCATTCAGATTGAGCTGCACATACAGCCCGACCTCAATGGGTTTGACCGGTTTTCCCGCGCCGAGATCGACGGGTTTGATCGGAAAAATGACGTCCGAATGCAGAATCAAATCCGCCGTAAATGCACCGTCTTCGCTCCGCTCGGGGTCATCCGCAAAGATGTAACCATCAGGCACGGGCAACACGGGCGCACCTCCGGACGTCCGCGCCAATGACCGCACACGCACGTCGGGGATATTCCGCAAATGGTCAACGAGCACGTCCCGCCGCGTTCCATTGCCACCGACAGCGCGTTTTTCCCACCGGAAATGAAGCACGCCGGACCGACGAAGGGCCCGATAAAGTAGATTTTCGCCGCTGAAATCGTGGAAGATTTCTTTCGGCAAAAACAGCCCGCCGTCGTCCCAAAGCCATCCACGCCCCGTGAGCAACGGAAGGGCCGCACCAAGTGCCGGGACCGCAGCAATGGCGCTTTCCTCATAACGAACGCGGAGGTTTGCCTCGCTCATCGAAATCGTTTGAATCAAGAACTCCTGCCCGAGGTAGCTATTCTTCGAAGGGCGTTGAAAGTTCGTGATGTCGGTCGTGATTTTTCCGTTGTTGCCAAGGTACTGCGTTTCATCGTCGATCGCTTTATGGAAAAACGAGTATTCGCCTCTTGGAATCACGAGCCAAGCGCGATTCTCGTCTCCCTCGCATTTGCAACGAATCTCCGTTGCATAATAGTAGTTTCCAGCCTGATTGACGATAAACGGTTCGCCCCGTTGGTCCCACCGACGAACGAGCGTCCGCATACCTTCGCCCGGTAAAACCATATTCTTCGGCAGTTGCACACGAGGGGCCGACTTTTTCATTTGCTGTTTCGTCGTGACCTTTCCGATTTTCTTGCCCCGTGCTCGGGCACGCGCTTGCAATGCTTTCACCTCCTGAAGCGTCAACGTGCGTTTTCCGCGATTGGCAAGCGCCTGCAAATCGCCCGTATCACCTTCTTCCGCTTCGAGTTCCGCCGCGGCGGTTTCTTGTTCGTCTTCGTCTTCCGGGCCCGACGTTTCCTCTTCGAATTCGTCGACAGGAAGCGCCGTTTCACCGCGCGCATCGAGGTCCGCGAGCAGAGAATCCATTTGTTGCGTGCCTTCGAATTGGTTTGTCATAGCTGCCTCCATTCCTTCGAGCGTTCTTTTCACGCGGCAAATGCAGCAGCGGCGAGCGCGACTGCGGGGTCATTGACATTCATCGTTTGCGCTGCGGGCGTCGTTTGCATCGGCAACGCCGGACGAGGCGGTGCTGTAAGCTGGACGCGTACCCATTGCCCGCCGCTTTGAATCCATGCCGTCCGTTCATCGATTGGATGCATGGTCGGAATTTGCGAAATGGTTGGTCCTGACGTATCCGTCGATTTCGCCGCCTTCGCGTCCTCTTTGGGACGATTCCGATACGCCTGGACAAACAACATCCCGCCCACGGCCAACACGGCGTTTGCATTTGGAGATTCTCGTCGACGCATAATGTAGCCAAGTGCAAGTATTGCCAGGGGCAACAGCCACCAATGCTTCTTGACTGTTTCGCTGTTTTTGAATTCGTCCATGTTTGCCGCAACGGCCACGAGCGCGCCCACGCCGATATGCGGTGCAATCGCCGCCATGGTCGAAGGCGCTGCTTTCGCTTCAGCCACGACAATATCGCGCGCTTTCCCGCCATAATCGCGCACTCGATCGCCCAAGGCTGCCGACCGTTGAAGATTTTCCAGTACGTGACGTGGAACCGGAACGAAATCATCTGCTGTTTGTGCCATGATTTGTTTCCCTCCTATTTTTTCGCCAACCAAATCAACCCACCAATGACCGCAATCGGTGCAACCATTGAAATGGTGTCAGCTATCGATTGACCTATTTTCGATGTGGTTTCTCCAAGTGCCTTTCCAAAATCCCGCGCGCCATCGAATGGCGTTGGCAAAGGGATGTTTCTCTCCTTTACGATATCCCGTTGCGTTTGTTCGAGTCCGTGCAATACGGTCCGCTCTTCAGGCTCGAACGGAAGCGTTTTACCGGCCTGTTTTTCGCGCTCAATATGTTTGGCAATCGTATCGATGCCCGCCGCCTGCGCATTCAATAGGCGTTTCGTTTTTTCTTGCTCGAATGCTATTCCGTGTTGCGCTTCCGTGATGATTGTCGCGATATACGCGGCGGCGGCTGCTGCGGCGCACGCAATCCCGACGACAGCAATCGCAGGCAACGCGAACGACACATCCGGCGATGGTGGCAGGGGAATCAGCAGAGCAGGAGCACCATCCCAACTCAGAATATCGCCTTGAATCGCAACCGATTTATCCGGCACAAGAAGCATCGCCGTTCGTGCAATGGCTGCACCTGCGGCATTGCGTTCATCGTCGCCACCATAAACTAACGGCGACAAACTCCCGAGAGGCCCTTGCGCGTCGGTAATCGTTGCCGCTTGCAATGACAGCGCCAACAATGCGCGCATTTGGGCCGCTCGTTGTTCTTGCGAGATGAGCCCAAACACGCCGCTACGCGCTGAACTCAGCGCCGCATTGACGGTTTCGACCGTTCCCGTTGTGAAATGTCTCCAATACGGCATTTTCGTCTCCTTCAGGTCAAAAACATCCCTGCACTGAGCATCGCCATCAATGGAATCGCGGATCCATCATCGGGCTCGGGCGTCGACGGTTCCGGCGTTGGGGCCGGAGTCGGCGCGGACGGCAATGCCGGGAAACTCGGCACAGCCCACGGCGGCAGGTTCTGCATGCTGGTTGTCGGGATAAACCATGGCGGAACCTGCGGGGTTTGCGGCAGTTGCGGTGACGGCATCGCCGGCGGCGTTGCGCCCCCGAGCATCCCCGAGAGCCATGGTGGGATCTGCGGTAATGGGTTTGGCGCGGGCTGCGGGTTTGGCGCGGGCAACGTCGACGGAATTTGCGCCGCGGTCACGCTATACAGCGCGCGGTACGTGGCTTCGTCGAGCACTCCATCGGCCCGCAATGGGCTCGACGAGCGCGAGCGATTCCACCACGCTTGAAATGACGCGAGCGCCATTGTCGTACGCGGTGTCGCCGTACCCGTGAAATCCGTCGGATTTGCTCCATAATCGGCGGGAATGCATGCGCTCGAATTCTGCTTCGCCCACAATGCGAGCAATGCTTGTGCCTGCAAATAGACGCCCGGGTCCTGCGTTCCCGCTTGGGTCGGTCCGGGCAAACCGGGACCAGGCAGCGGCGCGGGGAACGACGGAATCGGAACCGGGAACGGCGATGGAAGCGGCGCGCTTGGAGTCGGGACCGGGAACGGGAACGATTGACTCGGCAGCGGCCACGACGGGACAGGAACAGGTGCAGGCACTGGCGCGGGTGCAGGTGCGGGCGGAGTCGCTCCGACAAACCACACATCCGGCAAACCAATTTCTTCACCCGCGTACAGGCTTTTCCAATTCGCGCCGCCATCCTTTACGGGTTTGTCCGGGTTCGCTTGTTTAAGTTCCGTCCACCATTTCGGTCGCGTCGAAAATGCCCCGTGTTTTTGGGCAATCTTGTACGGCGTGTCATTTTGCACGACGGTATAACGACGCGCCGTCATGATAGCCCCGGTGTCGGGTTCGTACGCGAGCCATCCCGGAGGAATATGCCAAAGGGGCCCCGCATTCCCAGGGTTTGCCGCGTACAACTCATTGACTCGCTCGGCCCGTCCCGTAAGCCGTTTGGCGATACCGTTGGGCGTTTCGCCGGGTTCGGCATGATAAACACCTCGTTTCGGATCCACGCCCGACACATCGCGCGCCTTCGAACCGAGGCCCGACAAGAGTTTCAGCAAACGTTTGTCGAGTTTTTGCAATGCAGGAATCGATCGGAGAATTCCTTCGAGCTGCCCTTGGTGAAGGGAAATGATCCCCGTGTGTTTTTTCGGTTGTGGCCGTTCATCGGGAAGTCCTGCCGTTTCCGAATACCCGTCCATTTCAGGGACGAAGGGCGGCGATTGATTGTCGACTTGCTTCACGCCGTCGTCGCTCACGTTGAACGTGCGCGTTTGCGCGCGTGTTTCTTGTTCTGACCGTTCGGCCTGAATTCGATTCCACGTTTCCGCCCCGTGTCCCTCTTGAATGGCCAGCTCGAGCTGCGCACGCTCGATGGAATTCAGCCCTTCGAAAAGCGGCGCGAGATTCAATGACGGCCGCACAGGAGCCGAAGCCGCCGCAGGTGCGGGAGCCGGAGCCGGTTGCGTCATGGCCGACGGAGGCAATGGTTTTACCTGGGCTTGCCCGGGCTTGGGTGGCGGTTGCTCGACGGGTTTTGCCGCAACGATTTGTGAAGGCAATTTGCCAAGCCCCTTGAGCCGTTTGTATTCCGCGGGTCGTTGTACCCGTAAAACGGCTTCGTGGACGTGCGCCTCGTTGCCGGTTTGTTTTGCTTTCTGCTTTCCCTGCTCGATGATCCGCCGTTCGTTCCGCGTAAGCGGCCGAGGTTTCGGCGGTTTGGGTTTGGTCAAAGTCTCGATGCCCTGCTGCGCAAGACCTCCGAGCATCGAACCCGCACTCGCCGCCATGGGCGCGAATTGAGGCATACCCAATGCCGCGGCAATGGATGCCCCGCCAAGACCTCCAAGGGTTTTCCCCGGACCACCTCCGGCGGCCAAGTTTGGCGCATTTGCGCCCCCTCCAAACAATCCGGCCAACGTACCGAGCAAATCTCCGGTATCAGCCTCGAAATTTGGACCCATATATGATAACGTTGTCGCTCTCATGCTTCCTCCTCTGCGGTGCCGCATTTGTCGACGTCAAAGACCCGCCCATTCGAGCGGGTTTTGCGCTTGTGGCGCGTCTGTCTGGGAACTCATCGAGCACGAACCACCGCCAGGCGTTGCGGTCGAAAGCCTCAGCGGTGCACCCGCGCTCGAACCGGTCGATTTCAATTGCGTCTTGTCCGAAGCCCTCGGCGGCGTCGTGCCCGGTCGAAAAATCGCTATTGGAGGCGAGCCCGGCGCGGGCAAATCCACGGTATGCGCCGAACTCGCGTCGAGAATGGCCGAAAAACTCGGCAGCCTCGCGTATTGGCTCGACGCCGAACAGGACCGAGCGCTCGTAGACGCCCTGTTTGCCCGGACAAAATCCCCGACGCGATACGTTCGGCGCATCGGACACCATCCGGACGACCCTGCCAAACCTCCGATTTCGTGGCGCGATGCCTTCGCCGCGGTCCCTACGAGCGCCGCGGTCATGGTCATCGACTCGGTGCAAGCGTGGACAAACGATAGCCAACGCGAACAAAGCGAATTGCTCCAAACGGTCCGGACACTCACCCCCACGGTACTCGTGATTTCGCACTTCACGAAGCAAGGTCGGTTCGCCGGTTCGAGGCGCGTCCGGTATGATGTCGATGCGACGGTTGCCGTCGAACGAACCGCAATTCGCCTCGAAAAATGTCGATGGACGCCTACTCCGCGCATAACTCCACGCTCCTAGCCATTGCTTCTAGGCCAATGCTTTATTTTTCGCCAAACTAGTTTAATTCTAGGCCGCTCGTGTCTGCTCACCCGCGAGATCGTCGAAGAAACCTGCCACTTCGTCGAAGGCCCCGTCGACAACGCCCCCCATTTCATCGAATACATCCACGTCAGGCGGCGGATCTGATTTCCGAACGTAATAATACGCCTGCTCTGCGTAATATCGTTCCTGCTCCTTTACGAGCTTCTTTTCGTTCATCTTCTCCATCCTTTGCCGCACAAAATCGATGGCTTCCGGGTGGTCATGGATAAAATCCATAAATGACTCATACCGCGATCGATGAGCACTTCCCTTGGCTTTGTCCTTGAAATGGTGCCAAACGGGAATCAGCTCCGGCGGCAGATTCTTGGTCACTTCTTCGTCGTGCTCTTGCAATCGTTCGCCCGCCGTTTTTTTCGGTCGCTTTTTCTCACGGTCTTTGTTCGCCGATTCGATACGTTTGATTTCCCTTTGATGTTTTCGTTCACTGGCAAGCTCAGAACCCACATTTTTGATTTTCGGTTCGAATTCATTGACCACTTTTTGCACGCCGTTCATGCATCGCGTCCGAGCATCAGCCCGAGCTGCATCGCGTTTCGTCCGTGCCTTTTCGACGGTGTCTTGGAATGTCGCCCGCGTTGATTCTTTCGTT
>CAYSYX010000089.1:0-25548 GCA_964435055.1 uncultured Polyangium sp.
TCACGCACGAGCTTCTGCACACCGGCTTCTTGGTCGCGAGACAAAGCTTTCGTCGGGTAGAGGTAGATGGCGGAAGCATCGGGATCCGCCATGAGCGACTGCAACACGGGCAGGTGAAAACAGAGGCTCTTGCCGCTCGCGGTGGGTGTCGCGACGACGACGTGCTTGCCGCGTTTTGCTGCGGCGAGAGCCTCGGCTTGGTGTGAGTAAAGTTTCTCGATGCCGCGGGAATGAAGGGCGCGACGCAGAGGTTCAGGCAAGTCGGCGGGGATGTCTCGATACGAGCCATCCGATGCGGGCAGCGCGTGATCAGCAGTGAGACATGGGCGGACTTCGCCGGATCCGATCCACTGTTCGATGACAGCGTCGACTCCAACAGGCTGTTTCCAAGGTGGCCGCGGCATGGCCGCGATACTAAACGGATGTACCGCTATGCGCTACTCGTCAGGGATTGAAGTGACCACTTTGCTTCCACTGGACTCATCGCGTAGACATGGGCCTCCCATGACAGCCGGTATCGATCGTCCCGACGAGCACTCCACGGAAACAGACCCCCCGGATGGGTACGTGCCGTCGACGGTGTTTTTGGTGATCGTGACGGTGATTTCGGCGGCGGCGGATCTCGTATCGAAGGGTTGGGCGAAGGCGATGTTCAGCGGGGTCGACAAGACCAAACCGCGGAGCATGACGGTGATCGCGAATCACTTCGACTTCATCTACACGCTCAATCCGGGTGGCGCGTGGAGCTTTTTGCGCGGATTGCCGGAGAATCTGCGTCGCCCGTTTTTCCTGTTCGTATCTTCGGCGGCGATTGTTTTCATCATCTCCGTGTATCGGCGTTTGCATCCCGAGCAGTGGGCGATGCGGTGGGGTTTGCCCTTGGCGCTCGGCGGAGCGGTCGGGAACTTGGTGGATCGCATTCGTTACGGGTCGGTGATCGACTTCATCGACATGTACACGATGTACAAGGGCCAGGAAAAACACTGGCCGACGTACAACGTTGCGGACATTGCGATCGTGGTCGGTGTTTTGCTGATGGCGCTGGACACGTTTTTGGGTCGTCGAACGCGCCATCATCACGCTGCACCGCCGCCCCCGACAAACGATGCTCCGACGAATCCGCCCGAGGCATCCATGGCTGCGGTCATGATTCCGGAAGCCCAAGCCTCTGGCGGCGCACTCGAAGCGATGCCAAAAGAGTAGACAACAGCCGCGGCGTGAGATAGCGGCGAGACCGAGTAACGTGCGGATTTGCGGGGTCGAGCGCGACGACGCCCCTTCGATGGACCTATGAGCGAAGCAGAAACGACAGAAGGGGCAGAACCGAAAACGCCGGAAGAAGCGGCAGCACCGGAGGCCGAGCCATTGGCTCCGAAAGCGGACGACGCGGGGAAAGTCGACGTAGCTCCGAAAGCGGACGAAGCGGAGAAGGTCGACGCAGCTCCGAAAACGGATGCGGCATCGGCTGCGACGACGCCCGCCTACCAACCGCCGTATGTCTTCTTGGCGGTCGTCTCGACCGTGACGTTGGTCGCGGATTTGGGCTCGAAATGGTGGGCCGTGAACAAGCTTGGGCCGGCCAAAGTTCACGAAGCCTTCGATGGTTTGCGGTTCGTCCTGGCGCACAATCCCGGTGGTGCATGGGGATTGCTGCACGACGAAAACGTCTCGGTCCGCGTGCCGTTTTTCATCCTCGTGTCGATCGTGGCGATCGCGTTCATCGTGTCGCTGTATCGCAAGCTGGCGCCGGCTCAGGCGGCGTTACGCTGGGGTTTGCCGCTGGTGCTCGGCGGCGCGCTGGGCAACTTGATCGATCGGATTCGATACCAACACGTCATCGACTTCATCGACATGTACACGAAGCCCGGAACGACGATGGACAACATCATCACGGCGCTTCCGGCGTTCATCCGGGTAAAACTCTTCGGCCCGGTCGTGGGCTCCGGATACCATTGGCCGACGTACAACATCGCCGACATTGCGATCGTGGCGGGCGTGCTCTTGATGGCGGTGGACATGTTCACGTCGCGCAAAGCGGAAAAGAACGCAGCCGCGCAAAAAGCCGCGGAACCTCCCGCGTCCTGACACTTTTCACCCGACAAAATCCCTAGCCTCAGCCCGGAATTTGCAGCTACGGTACGGCTCGGAAACGAGCGTTCGTAGCGAGTGCTGTTCGCTGCAATGGCCGACCGATAGAAGGAAAATGAGGCCGGAGCTTTTTCGAGTATTTTTCTTCGATATTGGTTTTCCCGCCTATTTCGGGCTCCTTCTCACGGGTTTCTTGTTCGCGACCGCGGTGGGAATCCTGTGGGCGCGCAGAATCGGCCAAGATCCCGACGTCATCGTCGACTTGGGTTTGGCCTGTCTGCTCATGGGCGTCGTGGGCGGGCGCATCTTGCACGTCATCGCGGATGGGT
The DNA here is from genome assembly GCA_964435055.1 of uncultured Polyangium sp. Taxonomy (GTDB): domain Bacteria; phylum Myxococcota_A; class Polyangia; order Polyangiales; family Polyangiaceae; genus Polyangium. Next base: position 2,418 of record CAYSYX010000089.1, read on the forward strand.
ATTTCTGGGACTACGTGAACGTTTGTCTCGACCCATCGAAGGTGAATTGGCCGCTGAACGAAGCGGAATGCACGCGCCTCGTGCCGCAAGGATCGGGCATCAGCATCGGTGGATGGTACCCGTTTGGCGAAGAACGACGAGTCGCCAAAGGCATCTGGGATGCAGCGAATCATGCTTGTCATCCGCCGGGTCAAGATTGCTTCGCGTGGGCGAAGTTTTGGAACGGCGGCCTCGCGTATTACGGCGGCTTCATCGGCTCCGTGACGATGGCGGCGTACTTGCTCAAGCGGGACCGTTTTCCGTTCTGGAAAGCCACGGACATGGCGGGTTTCGCCGTGCCCCTCGGCCTTGGATTCGGCCGCATCGGTTGCTTGCTCGCCGGGTGCTGTTTCGGAGTCCAAACCGACAGCGCGTTCGGTTTGTCCTTCCCCGCAGGCAGCCCTGCAAGCCAAGCCCAAGCCAAACTCGGACAGCTCGCGAGTGAACACGTCGTTTCGCATCCCGTGCATCCCACGCAGATCTACGAATCGGCCATTTCGTTCGCGATTGCCGCGTATTGCCTCTTCTACGTACACGGACGCAAACGTTACGACGGCCAAGTCTTCGTGACGTTCATGGCGCTCTACGCCGTCGGCAGGTTTGTCCTCGAGTTCTGGCGCGCCGATGATCGCGGCGGTTTCTTGAATCTGTCCACCTCGCAGCTCATCGGCCTCGCCCTTCTCGGCGCAGCCTTCGCTCTGCACAAGCGTTTGTCACAACCAACGCCCGCCGCTGTTCCCGCAAGCGCCGCCTGAGCCCCCGTAGACCACTCGCTGCTCGCCTTTTGCAGCATGCATCCATCAGGCGTATCCTGGCCTGATGACGCTTGCCCGTTCTTCATTTCTTCGCCACTCGCTCCTGCTCGTCACCTTCGTCGGCACCTGGATCACGGCCGTCGGAGGTTGCGACCCGGGCGATACGAACACGGATCCTCGCCCGGTTTGTCCTCCCGGTTCCCCAGCGGATTGTGTCGGCCCCGCCGGCGGTGGAACCAATCCCAGCGGTGGAGGTTCGAGCAGTGGCGGAGGGCAGGGAGGTTCGTCCGCGACGAGCGACGTGAGCGGCAAAGTCGGCGTGTTGATTGACTCGGCGTTTTCCCAAGTATCCGCGTATTCCGGCGCATCGACCGTCTTCACGACGTCATCGAAAGGCGCTCCGCTCCAAGCTCCTTATGGCGAATCGACGACGTCGTTCTCGTTCGTCGACGTAAAAGCAGGATCGACCTGGTTCTTCGTGCAAGACGACACGGTCGGCGCAACCGGGGTTTTCTCGACGCACTCGGTCGTGAACGTGCCGGTGAGCGGTTCGGTGATCCTGCCGGTCGTGGATCGAAACGTCGTTTCCACCGTCGCCGCGATGTTGCCGACGCCGGTGGTCGTCGACGGATCGAAGGGTGTCTTGATCCTCAAGGTTCAGCGCAACAAGCAGCCGCTTGCGGGCGTCGCACTGACGACGTCGTTGCCCGGAGCGGAAGTGGCTTATGACAACGGAATCGGTTTGTATTCAAACCAAAGCACGTTCACGGGACCGGCCGGCGTGATCCTCGCGCTGAATGTCGACGGCCCGGCCGCAGCGCAATTGATGGACCTGACCCTCACCGATGTGAACCAACAGAGCTACTTCGTGCAGGTTCGCGTGCAAGCTGGCGCGGCGACGTTCGCCGGCTTCGAACTCTGACAAACTCGGCTCACTTGGCCGCACCGCCCATGCGCAACACCCGTTCGAGCGCATCGCGCGCGTTCGTGAACGTGCGATCGAGATCTTGAGTCAGCCGCCCAAGCGCATCGATATCGCCGTTCTCCGCCTTGTCTTCCAGCTCCGCAAACAATGCGGCCAGTTGCCGTGCTCCGACGGTTCCACTGCCGCTCTTGAGCGAATGAGCAATGAGCTCGGCTTGCTTGAGGTCTCGGTTTTCGATCGCCGTGCGTAACGCCGCGATACGCACGGGCGTGTCGATACAAAACGACTGAACGATCTCGTTGGCGATCTGTTGACCACCGACCGCTCCAAGTTGCCGGAGTTGTTCGATCGGTTGAGGATCGAAAACGTCCGCGGCGGGCGCTGTTTCCGCTTTCTTGCGACCGACGACATGCGCCGCTGCGAGTTCGAGCGCCGCCTTGAGTTCGTCCACACGAACCGGTTTGGCGATGTAGTAATCCATGCCCGCGTTGAGGCATCGTTCACGATCTCCGCGCATCGCATTCGCGGTCATCGCGATGATGTACGGCCGCTCCTCGGGCTCCCATTCGCGCCAAATGAGACGCGTTGTTTCAAAGCCGTCCATGATGGGCATCTGCACATCCATGAAGACGACATCGTGACGATTTCGCCGCAGCGCAACGAGGGCTTCGACACCATTCGGCGCGATATCACAGGAGTATCCCAAGCTCTCGAGCATCATCGAAGCGACTTGCTGATTGATGATGTAGTCCTCGACGAGGAGGATTTTCATGGGAACGCGTTCGGCGAGGGGCGCGACGACAGCCGGCATGGCCTTCACGGACAAACGCGGCGTCGTTTCCGACAAAGCTTCGAAGACGGCGCTGTAAAGTTGTGCGGGCTTGATGGGCTTGGTCACGATCGACATGGGCCCTTTACGCGCCTTCAGTTGGCCGTGATCCGCGAGAGATACGAGCAAGATCGTGGGCAAACTGGCGAACGTGATGTGAATCCGTTGCAATTCGCCGGTGACGTTGAGCGAGATTTCCTCGGACAAATTAACGTCGACGACGGCCAGTTCGAACGTACCGTCATGGGCCAATCGATCCATCGCTTCGGGGAGCGAACCGGCTTCCGCGGATAACATCCCCCACGCGCTGAACTGTTCGCGCAAGACCGCGCGCGTCGTCTTGTTGTTGTCGACGATGAGCACACGACGCCCGGACAAACGTGGTTGCGCCGTTCGAAGGTGCGGCTGAGGTTCGGTCGCGGCAGCACGAGCGACGAGCGAGACGGAGAATGTCGAACCTTTGTCGAGCTCGCTTTCGACATCGATCGTCGCATTCATCGCTTCGCAAAGACGTTTGCAGATCGCCAGCCCAAGGTGCGTCCCGCCGGACTTCTGTGCCGACACGGCGTCTGTCTGGCCAAACGGATTGAACATGCGCTGCAAACGTTCGGGCGCGATCCCGATCCCCGTGTCGCGAATGGCAAAGCGGATCTCGACGAGCCCGTGTTCTCGCGCCCGCGTCGTCACAGAGACATTCACTTCGCCCGCGCGTGTGAATCGGATGGCGTTCGCCAACAGATTCATGAGCACCTGACGTAAGCGCGATGCATCTCCGTAGATGCGTTGCGGCGTCTTCGGATCCAGCGAGTACGACAACTCGAGACGCTTGTGATTCGCTTGTGGAGCCAGCAAATCGAGTGTTTCTTCGACGCACGCGTGAAGATCGAAGACCTGATCTTCGAGTCGGAATTCGCCGTCTTGGATCTTCGACAAGTCGAACATGTCGTTGATCAGGCCGAGAAGAGCGTCGGCGCTGATGCGAATGATGTCCGCATGTTGTCGCTGTTCTTTGGTCAACGACGTGTTGACGAGAAGCGTCGCGACACCGACGATCGCGCTGAGCGGCGTGCGCAATTCATGACTCATGTTCGCCAAGAAATGCGCCTTGGAGGTCTCCGCCGCGAGAACATCGGCCCGCGCCGATTCGAGCTCGGCTTGCGTTCGGTGGTAATCGATGACGAGCGCGATTTGGTTCGCGACCGCGATCAACGCATCGCGCATTTCATCCGTGAGCGGATATGCCCAATGCGTCGTCAGCACCCCCAAAAGCCGACGATCGACGATCAGCGGATAACCGCCGAATGCAACGATTCCCTCGCGCATGAGCCACGATCGATCACCGAGATGCGGATCGTTGGCCAGCGTATTGGCAACATGCGCACGCATGTCACTCGCAATGGTTCCGATCCCCGGAGCACCTACGGCAACGCGATCTTGCGAATCTTTGGGCGGCGTTGCTTCGCCGGCGGTCGCTTGCAGTTCCAGCGTGTCGCCGACGGAATCGAGCGTCCAAATACGCACGAATTGAGCGTCGAGATGCGCAACGATCTCATCGGCTGCGCGCTGGAGCAAGGGTTGTGTCGACCCTGATTGCACCAACGTCCTGCCGATGGCCGTAATGAGCTGGACCATCTCGTTTCGCATCGGTTCGTCAATCTATCGCCGAAATCGTGCGGCGCGTCGAGAGAGTCACGATTTCGACGCAACTTCGATCCCTTCGACGGCCTACTTCCCAAGCCCCATACGCGCCCGAGCAGCTCGAACCGTGTTCTGAAGCAAACACGCAATCGTCATGGGCCCGACTCCGCCCGGCACCGGCGTGATGAAAGATGCCCGTTCTGCGGCCGATTCCGTATCGACGTCGCCACAGAGTTTGCCGTTTTCATCGCGATTGATGCCGACATCGATCACCACGGCGCCGGGTTTGACCCAATCGCCCGTGACCATGCGCTTACGCCCAACCGCGACGACGAGCACATCCGCTTCGCGACAAACCCCTGGCAAATCATGCGTCTTCGAGTGCGCGATCGTGACGGTCGCATTCGCAGCCAAAAGCAACATGGCCATCGGTTTGCCCACGATATTGCTCCGACCAACCACGACGGCTCGCGCCCCGTCGAGTTTTACGCCCGATTCGGTGATCAAGCGCATGCAGCCCGTCGGCGTGCACGGCACGAGGGCGGGTTTTCCCGCGGAGAGCAACCCGGCGTTTATCGGGTGAAACCCATCGACATCTTTCGCCGGGACAATCGCGTCGATCACGCGATCCTCGCGAATGTGCTTCGGCAGCGGTAACTGCACCAAAATTCCATCCACGGTATCGTCGACGCACAAGTCGTGGACGCGTCCAAGAAGCTCGGCCTCCGTCGTCTCCGCCGGCAAACGATGCAATCGACCGCGCATGCCGACTTCATTCGAAGCCTTTTCTTTGTTGCGCGTGTACACGACGCTCGCTTGATCGTCGCCCACCAGAACGACATCGAGCCCCGGGGGTCGCCCGAATTCGCTCACGAAACGCGCCACATCGGCGCGAACTTCATCCCGAACCTTTTGAGCTAAAACTTTCCCATCGAGCATGCGTGCAGTCATGCGCGCATCCTAGTTCATTGTGCGCATCATGCTCGTGCGACGTGGAGCTTCACATGAGCTGCGCGAAAAAAGCTCGGTTCAGGAAAACTCGGCGATGATCTCCCAACACGCTTCGGCAAACTCTTTGTAGAGCGATCGGTCGAGGGTCGGCGCCGGGCCGCTCAACAGACCCGCGTGTTGTGTAAACAAAGGAACGAGCGCCGCTTCGATCTTGTTGGCCGTCTCGAGCCACAAAAAGTCTTCGATCGCCGCGCAGATTTGACCGCGGATGAGCGTCGGGACTTCGCGCAAGTGCACTTGCCCCTTCATCCGCCGCGAGATCAACATCGCGATGTTCTCCGCGTGCTCGGGCCAAGCTCGCAAAGCCCCGTGAAACGTCGATCCGACGAGCCGCAAGATCTCCTGGGCCAGCTTGCGAACACGCGGCCTTTGCACTCGCTCCTCATGCTCGGCAACCATGCGCAAATACGCATCGTCAAACGCCATGAGCAGATCCTGCGTGAGCATGTCTTGCGACTCGTGCGTCAGCTTGAGCTCGGCAATTTGCGCCAAAAACAAGTCTCGCAAGACCCCGAGCCGCGACATGATCGTGCCCTCCGGCGTCGTGTCCAAAATCGCCGCGAGCGGATCGATGAGGTGATGACCGAACGTCGTGAGCACGCGATCGAGGATCCGCTTCTGATGCTGCTCGCGCGCAAGCACGTTGAGCGCACGCGTCAGAACGCTCGAGTTGGGTGCGTCGACAAAAACTTCCCCCGTGCCCGTCCCGTAGTCGTAAAGACGCAACGAGTTGAGCATTTCGCGGAAAGCCTCGATGTTTTCAGCTGTTCCGCCTTCCTCGCCGTAAACCCGAATGACGAGTCCCGAACCTGCTTGGGCCAGAAACAAGCGCTGAATCTCGGCTTCCACGTCCTGCGCCGTGATGAGCGGAGATTGGGGAGATGCTTGTTTCGTCTCGATCGGCATTGCGATCCTTTCACTCGGAAAAACGATTCGTCAGGACGAACAGACCACATCAGTCGCGAAGGATCAATCGGTTCGCGAAGTCCCGCAACGCGTTGGGCGTCGCGCGATCTTCGACGATGTGCCGAATCTCGGTTTGCACGTCACGCAGCTCGGAGGGCCTGAGCCACTGGAGCGCGAGGCGGGTCGTATAGTGCATGTTCTTGATCAAGACCGCACGAATTATCCCGGATGCGGGGAACGCGAGCGAGACTTCGACAGCGGGCAAACCGTAGGATTTGGCGCCGTTTTCGAGGGCATCGTCGAACTTGTTGCGGCTCCATTCGAGCACTTCGTGAAACATGTGCCCGGCGTTCGGCGAGTACACGCAGAGTGACTCGGGGAGCGTCACGACAAACCGACTCTGCGTATCGAGGCCGACGCGAGCACCGGAATCGAGCTCGACGAGCGGGAAAAACCTGGATGAAAAGAACAACTCACCGCCTCCACATTCGACGAGTTCGTGAATGCGGGCTTCGACCGTCGCGTGCATCGAGGCGAGTGTCGCACGAAATGCGCGCAAGCGATGCACTCGACTCGTACCCTGCCCATCAAAATTCACCGGTAGGGCAGGGATTTCGGAGATGAGCGCGGGATCGACGCCGGAGATTGCTCACGCCAAGCTTCCAACGCGCTACAAGTTGGCCAACAATGGCTTCAATGAAGCGGTGGACACGACGTCAATGGATGCTCGCGGGCGGATGCCTCGTGGGCATTGCTGCGATTGTGGTGCCCCTGCGTTCGCCGAGCCTACGAGCTTCATTTTCCGCGGCTTACAGGGCATTTCGCGATCCGACTTTGTTGGATCAAAAGCCCGTGACCACGGTGCTCGGGCCTTCGGGATCGACGCCGCGAATCGATGAAAACCGCCTGCTGGATGCGGCGATTGCTCGAGATTTCGAAAAACCCGGCGGCGACGACCTCGACGACCCCGAAAGCAGCGCCCTTTCCGCGCTGGCGATGCCGGATCTTCGCATCCCGATCACGCGCCGAACGATGCGGTTCGTGAAGTTTTTCTCGCGGACCGACGGTGGACGAACCACGTTCGGCGAAAGGTTTGCCCGAGGAGGAAAATACCGCACCGTCATCGAGCATGCGCTGCGGGAAGCGGGTTTGCCCGAGGACCTCGTGTGGCTCGCCGCCATCGAAAGCGGCTTCGATCCTCGAGCGACATCGCAAGCCGGCGCGGCGGGCCTGTTTCAATTCATGCCGGAAACAGGCGCGCTCTACGGACTTGATCAATCCCAATGGGTGGACGAACGACGCAGCATCACGCGTTCGACGACCGCCGCCGTGGCGCACCTGCGGGACCTTTACGAACGTTTCCGACGCTGGGATTTGGCCCTCGCAGCGTACAACGCGGGCGTCGAGAACGTCTTGCGCGCGATGGCCAAGGCGGCCGAAGCTCGTCCGAAAGGAGCACCGGCCACGCCCATCGGGTTTGCCGAACTGGCACAGCAAAAGCTGCTGCCGGAAGAAACCATGAATTATGTGCCGCAAATCGTCGCGTTTGCGATTGTCGCGAACAACCGCGCGCGGTTTGGCCTGGACGCATTTCATCCGGACCCGCCGCTCGAACTCGGCGAAATCGCCGTGCCCGAAGGAACGCGTTTGCGCACGATCGCTCGGGCCGCAGGCATCTCCACGCACTTGGTTCGTGAATACAATCCCGAGCTTCTGAAGGATCGCACGCCGACGTACGGCGGCGATTACATCATCCATTTGCCCGGAGAGCGTATTCAACAAACGCTGGCCGCTTTTCCCGCGTACTTGGAGCACGAACGCGTGGACGATACGGCGGGCGATCGTCCGGGCGATAAAGCCGTCGCTTTGGCCGCGCCGCGACTTCCGGGCGATGACTTCGACGACGAAGGCGATGCGCCGCTTCCGCCGCGTCCGGCGCCCATCGGGAAAAACCGTTTGCCCACGTTCATTTTGCCCGGACAATCGCCGGGAGGCCTCGACATGTCGAGTCTCGGAGCGCTCGGCGCCAAACTCCCCACGGTGTACATCGGCGGAGACATCGGTTGGCATCGACAAACCTCGGACGATCCGCTCGCGGTGTTGGCCGTGGAAAACGGACCGTCTCCGGCGGCGGCCAAAGGGCTGAACGCGGCAAACATTCAGAAGCAGCTCGGAATCGTTGCAACACCAACCAAAGGCGCCGCCGAGGATCCTTTCGAGAAGTTCGTCCTTCAAAACGGCGTCGTCGTCCGCCTACGCACGGATGCTTCGGCGCCGCGGGTGGCGATCACCGTGCGGATCGCACCTGAACAGACGAACGCCGTCGTGGGCGTATCGGATTCACTCGAGCAGCTTGGTACCGGCGAAGTGCGGCACACGATCACCGTGGGCAAACGCGACGTGGATGTGGGATTCGAGCTTGCGGCGGGGCGTTTGCGTTTGCTGCTCGGAGAAACGACGGGCGCGCCATTGGCGAGTTTGCGGCGTTTGTCCACGTTGCCTCGACGCCGAGCGCTCGAACAAGCCCCCTACGGTTTGGCCTGGCTGACGCTCGGGGACACGCTGTTTCCGGCGGGCCATCCGCTCGAAGGTCGCGTGCTCGGCGCGCGGGAAGACGCCGCAGTCACGCGCGATCTCATGCTGGCCGAATCGTTCGTGAATGAACGATCTCCGAGCCACGCGACGATCACCGTCATCGGCGATGTATCTCGAAAGCGCGTTCAAGACCTGTGCGATCGATTGTTGATTTCTCTTCCCGTCGCCGCGCCGATCGAAGTGTCGAACCATCCGCGGGAGGAGCGGGTGGTTGTCGAGCAAAACGTGCCGAATACACGGGCCTTGTACGGCTGGATCGCTCCGGGCGAAGAAAACGTGAAAATGCACGCGGCGATGCGCGTCGCGATGTGGATTCTTTCGAGCTCGAAAGGCGGGCGACTCGATAAAGCGCTGATTGAAAAGGGTTTGGCATCCGAGGTCAAAGCGCAGCTCGACGCCGGAACACATGCCAGCGTGGCGACCATTGATGTCGTGCCGGCGATTCCGCACGACGTGAACGCGGTCGAAGCAAAACTCGACGCCGAGCTCGATGCGTTTGTCGAAACAGGACCGACGAACGTCGAGATTGCTTTTGCGGTGGCGCACCTGAAAAACGGATTGAAAAAAGAGATTGCGAGCCAGGGCGGGGATATTGCGTTCAATGCGCCCAAATTCGCCAATAGCGCGCGTATACGCGAAGCCTTCGAACCGGGCGCGGCCGAGGCGATCATCGCCGAATACGACAAGATGAGCGCGCAAACGGTCAAACAGGCATTGCGACAAACCTTGTCGCGGCATCATCGCGTCGTGGTGACGACCGTACCGAAATCCGCGAACAAGTAGTTCTTTTCGCCAAACCAACGTGTCCGGTCAACGACACCCGAATTCTTCTTGGATGCACGTCGATCGCCCCGCGGCGACGGAAGGTTTGTCCGCGGAGAACAATCGCGACGTCGCGATTCGAAACACGACGCCCTTGGGTGAACCGACGGTGCTCCCCGTCTGCACGGCGACTTTCGTGGCTTTTTTCCACCGCTCGAGGTTCGGGTGATCAAAAATGGCTTCCACGTCGTCGGCTTTTCCCGCATCGAGCCGGAGCGTACGCCAGTCATAGAAGTCCTCGCCTCCAAACCGGGGAGTCGGCGGGGTAATCACGATCAGCTCTTCGCGCATCCCTTCGCTGCACTTCGGACAATTCGTCCGAAATGCGAAGAACAGGCCGTTGGCAAAGGGGACGGCATCCGCGATCGTCGTTTGCGTGACGTGAGTTTCATGCGTACCCACGCGGAAATAACCGAGAAATCGCTCGACATGCAAACGACCGTCGGGGAGGGGATCGATCGCATGCACGGTTAGGTCACGCCAAACCCGAACTCCATCCGCGTCCGGCGTACCTACGCAATGCTCGAGCGCCCGCGTCATTCCGGTACTCCGCCAATCCAGGTTCAAATACGCCGCGCTATGGTACGGAACCGACGCACATTCACCATTCCAAACCAAAAGCTTTTTGAGCTCGCCACCTTGAGGTTCGGGGTTCTTGTCATTGTATTTGATCATGGGCTCGATTTGGACGATCGGAAGCGAATTCACGTCCAGCTCAATGGGTGAAACAGCATTACGAGCCGGGGATTGACGCGCAATCAATTGTTCGAAGGGGCTATTCACGATACTTGGTAAAACAACCGGTTTATTCGGACGAACGAACTTTCGCGCTTCACGTTCGGGCGCCAAAGCCGGGGAAATCGATTCCATGTAGGCGATCATCGCCGCCCGATCTTCAGGCTTCAGGTGTTTGGCATGGCCCATCTTGTCGTCGGCTTTGGACATGAGTTCGTCCAGAGACTTGTACCGACCGTCATGAAAATACGGCGCGCTGCCGGCGATCGACATCAGCGACGGAGTATCGAAGGACAAACGAGCTTCGACATCGCGACCCGTGCCGATATCATGCCTTTGTCGATCCGTGCCGCCTTCCGCGTGGCATTCGCCGCAACCTTGGGCTGATGCGTGAAAAAGGGCATGGCCTTTGGCGACGAGGTCGGCATTGGCAGGGTTTGGCCCGGCAACGGGGGATTTCATACGCGAGATGTACGTCACGAGCGCGTCCAAATCGGCTTGATCTTTCGTGTCGAAGCCTTGTCCGCCGAGCCGCGTGACGGTGTGTTTCAAGTGATTCCGGATATCGGCGTGATCGCCGAACCATCCATAAGGCGCCGCGTTCGGAATTCGTCCCGCCAAGGAAATGGTTTGTCGAGGTCCATCCGGCGTCGACCAAGTAAAACCATCTTCACGACCATCGGGATGGCAATTCGCACACGCTCGACCATCTTTTGATACGCGCCCCTCGAATCCGTCGTGAAAAATTTGTCGCCCGCGCTCGAAAGCTTCATCGATGGGCCCCTCGGGACGCGACAAAGCAATCATCACCGGCACCGCTTTTTCGTCGTCGATATCAATGATGTTCACGACACGATCGAATTGCGACATCACCACGGCCTGACGACCATTCACCGCCAAACCCAACGGACCTCGCGCCACTTGCACCCGACGCCGCATGAAACTCGTGGCGTTCTGACCGCGCCCATCCAATTCCATGAGCTCGTCCGAACCCAAACACAGCACGAAAAGCCGGTCCCCGACGGCGTCCGCCGCACGCGGCAAGAAACACTCGCGCGTTCGAGCTTCGCTCGCAATCAGTGGCAGTTGGAGTTCTTTTCCCGCAATCATATCCACGACCCCAACGACGGCTTTCACCGGAATTTCCGCGCTGCCGTAGGCAGACGTGATTTTCGCTTCGCCGGGATCGACCATGACCATGGGCGCCCAGAGACGGCCGTTTTCATTTTTCGCCAACGCAAACGCCTGGCTTCCGAGCAATGGATCGCCGGTATTCGGCGCATTCAGCGAACGAATGCGTTTATTCGAAAAAACATTGATCGTCTCGACTTTGCCGGAATCCAAGTCGACCATGCTCACGTCCGCCGATACGGTATGGCTGACGAATGCGCGATTGTGGGCAATCAGGACCGCGCGAGGATCTCGGGCCAAGTTTATCCATTTGGCTGTTGCGAACGATTGAGCCTCAAAAATCCCCAGCGCATGACCGTACCCCGCCGTCACGGCGATTTTTTCGCCACCGTTTGTCATGGCCGAAGCAAGGCCCACCGGTTCACTCGGCGTCACCAGACGACAGCGTGTTTCAAACTTGGAACCATTCTCCGCGTCGGATTCCATCACGAGCAGTTCATTACGATCGCGAAGGGCCACGACCAGACGCCCATCCGCCAAAAGCAACATCGCCGAGGGAGACCCGGGCAACTGCGTCACGGCGATTTCGTCACGTTTGTCGAGGTCAATCGAATGAATGGATCCATCGTCCTCATTGGCGACAAACGCCAACGTCGACTGCTCGCGTTTGGCCAAGACGACGCGTTCACCTCGTCCACTTTGCACCGGGCGCAACGTCGATGCTCGCGTGGCCGCGCACGCGCTTGCGGCCGAGTTTGTCACGGACAGGGCATTCGAATCGTCCTTTTGGGCGACCGTCGCGGAAGTTTGCGGTGCGGGAGCGGCATTCGCGGCTGGCCGTAGGGGCGCGGGCGACGGCGCGCCACCACAACCAAGCATCAGAGACAAACTCGAAACGAATAGACCAAACGAACGACGCTGCGACATGCACGCCTCCACGAAGTCCCGACGCTGTGAGCATAAACCGATCCACGCCTGAAATCTCGACATTCAAGGCGAGGGCCGACCGTTCACCGTCCGTCCGCGGACACGCCTTGTGGCTCTCGAGCCACGAGCGCCCGGCTCAATTGGGACAATCCTTTTTCACGATCCAATGGATCTCGTCGCGTTCACCCGCGGGTTCGTAACGAATTTTTTTGCTTCGACCGCGCACGGCGACCACAACCTCCACCTGTTTGTCCGGCGATTTGTCGTATTCCGGCGGAAGTTTGGAAGAAAGAATCAACGCACCTTCCGTCAAACCGGCTTTTGCGGCGGCGGATCCGGCGACCAGCCCGCGAATCATCTGGGGAGGACGCATCGTCGCGACCCGATCGAACCCCAATTCGAAGACCTTGGTTTTGGTATGTGTCCGAGAAAAACAGGGGCCAAACGTTTCGTCGTCAAGGCGAATTTCGCCGTGATTCTGCACCATGACCCACGTCAACTCTTCGGCGCTCGCGGGCCCGAGCTCTTCAATGAGCAAATCCCGCAAAATAGAAACGGACAAACGCGCGGAAGGCTCCGACGAACGGTGCGTAAATACCTTGCGCAAGATGTCGTCGAGCGATCGAGCGCCCTTGGAAGCTCGAAGGATCGCCGCGTCCAGCTGCGCGGCGTACATGGCCCCGCGTTGATACGCTTCCCGCGAACGCGGCATGGGGTGGGCCGCGAGATCCGACGAGCCGATCCCGACGGTCCTTTCGACATCCGCCGCGAACTCCGCCGCTGAAACAAGTTTTTCCTGCCAGGCTATTTTTCGAGCATAATGCACGGCAAACCCTTCGGCAAACCAGGTTTGCTCGACGCCGCCATCATCCTCGAGGCGCACGGCCCCGCCAAACCAAGAATGAGCAAGCTCATGCGCTGCGGCAATGATGGTTGGGCCATCCAAACCCGAGTCGTTTCCGATCCACAAGCCGAATGAATGCGCCAAAAGCGCGCCGTCGTGCCCTTTGCCGAGCCCCGGCTCGGCCACCAAGACGTACGTGAACGAAGCCGGTTTGTCTTGGGATTGCACCGGGCCAAACACCGTCTGAAGCGCTCGGTGCGCCGTCATGATCGTGCGATGCGTCGCTTCCGCGTCGAATGAAGGTCGCCCGAGGAGCAAGAGTCTCCCGGCGTTGGGTCGTTCGATGGTGCGTAAACGTCCCGCGGCGAACACGGCGTGCGCCACATCCTGGGGAAATGCCGATACTTCGAGGTCATTACCGGCGCCGAACGAGGTCACCCCCGTCGCTCCTGCCGCCAACGCATTGGGACGAATTTGGAGAAACGTCGCGATTGGTTTGTCAAGACGAGGCAATAACAAGAACGTGTGCCCGACACCCGAAAAACCTTCGCGGTCGACGTGCAATGCAAAACGTGCGGCTCGAGGCGGCGCCGACGCAATGGCATAACGAAGCTCGACATGTTCGAGCAGCGGAGGCCTTTCCAGCAAAAACGTCCGATCCTGTCCGACATCGGGCCCTGGCTTCAAAGCTATCTCGCCGCGCGCGTCGCGGACGTGCAAGGAACGAATCGAGGAATATCCATCAATCCCCGCCCATGACTTCGCAAGGGTCCATTCCTTGATCGACGTCGCCGCGGGCCCGACGAGATGCACTTCGACGTCCACTTCGGCGCGCTCGGGATGAGGCGTCAAGCGGATGGTCAAACCCGCCGGCAAATTCGGCAGAGATTCGTTACCGACCGACAAACCCTGCGTCGTCGGCGCCTCTTCCGGGTGCGTCTTTTTCTCACGGCAGGAAATGCTCGACAACGCAACGAGCAGTACCCACCAGACAAACGACGGGCCGCGCATGAACGAGGGCCGTCGAGACATCAAGCAAGTTTTTCCCGGATGAATGCGCCGGCCCGTTCGACGGCGGGAATAGCTTCCGGGACAAACGTCGGAAACGCTTGGAAGACGTGCGTCATGCCTTCCCAAGGATCAAAAACGACTTCGTTTCCAGCTTCTTTGTACCGCGCAGCCAAACGCGTCGAATCGTCGAACAAGACTTCACACGCCGCGGCTTGGACAAACAGCGGCGGCAAACCATTGAAATTGCCGAAAAGAGGCGATGCGCCGACGGTATCCCGACCATTCAAGACGAGCTGAGCCAACATGGGCAAAAGACGCGCGTCAACCATGGCGTCGAGTTTCGCGTTTGTCTTCACCGAATCGCCCGATCCCGTAAAGTCAGCCCACGGAGAAAAACATACGACACATCCGGGCAGCGAAATGTGTTCGTCGCGAATTCGTTGAACGAGGGAGAGCGTAATGCCTCCTCCCGCAGAATCTCCGGCGATGGCAATGTGTCGGGAGGAAAAACCTTCGCGCAAAAGATACCGATATGCCTCGAATGCGTCGTCGATACACGCCGGATACGCATGTTCCGGCAAGAGACGATAGTCGACGGACAAGACATCGATTCCTGCCGCATTACCCAAGCGATGAATCAATTCGAGGTGGGTCTGCGACGAACCCAAGATATACGCGCCGCCGTGCACATACAGGAGCACGCGATGTTCGATGGCATTTACGGAGCGGATCCAAGACGCCGGGACAGGACACGCGGACGGTTCGAGTTTTGCGGAATCGGGCAGGGGCGTGACCCGGACGAGGTTTTCGTACCAAGCACGCATATCTTCGGGAGCAATGCTTTTCGGACGATTGGCCCGCACATAAGCATTGAGCTGCTCGGTTCCCGCGGTAAGCATGCGTGGAGTTCAATCGTATCGTGACGCGGCGTCAAGCGAATTTGCGAGGATCATTTGGGCAAAAAGCCGATGGTATTTCGCCCGTCTTCATCCTGACCAATCGCTTCGACGTATCGTTTCCAGTCGCTTTCGGTCGAACGGATGATCTGGCTTCCGTCCTGCCGCGGATAGGGGTCGAAAATGAAGAGCCCGCGTGCGTCTCGACCAACCAATATCCAATGGTCACCTTCGCCGCCCGACATGGCGATTTTCGCCGGCCAACATTGTCCGGATCTGACGACGGTATGGGCGATATCGTCGTCATTCATCAAGGTTGGGGGAGAAAAACCGGCCACGCGCATCAAATGCTGGAGCTTCGCGTAATCGATTCCGCCATCCAGGCCGCGGTAACGCCGATACAGCACGATGGCGTAATCCGCGAGCGCTCCGTACGTCGCCCCGACGCCGGAGCCCGCAATTTCTCCGGACAAACGTTCGAGCTCGCCTCGAGTTTCATCGGACAACTCATTGACCAGCGATTTGGCAAGTCGTCCGAGGCCCGCATAACCGTGAACGGCGAGAACGGCGCCGACGAGCGACACCGCGCCGCAGGCGTGCGGGCCCGCCGCCGCGCTCGAACCGTTGAGCTGCGTGAGTTTGTCCAGAGCGACCATCGGATCCGCAGGCAACGCTTCTTCGTCCCCCAAAACGGGCCAATCCACGTACTCGATACCGGCCGCTTCCGACGACGAAACAGAATCGCTTGGCATGACAAACTCCGTGTGGGTCGGTCAAACTCGACTGAAGTGATCGGCAATGACGCTCGCCACGCACGCCGTGAGTTTCTTGCCGTACGCGATGTGAAGAAATTCGTTGGGCCCGTGAGCGTTGGATTGCGGTCCGAGAACGCCGGTGATCAAAAATTGCGCTTCGGGGAATTTTTCACCGAGCATGCCCATGAACGGGATGGTTCCACCTTCGCCGAATGCCATCGCGGGACGGCCATAAAACGCATTGGATGCGGTATGCATGGCCTTTTCGAGCCACGGGGCCGTGGGGGGCGCGTCCCAACCTTGCGAAGGACTGGATGCGTGAAACGTCACTTGCGCGCCGTACGGGGGATCTTTTTCGAGCGCCGCTTTGAGCGCTGCCGTCGCCTTGTGCGGATCGACGCGCGGGGGAATGCGCATGGACAGCTTGAGTTTCGTCGCGGGACGAAGGACGTTGCCGGCGTTCGCGAGCGTGGGCAATCCATCCGCGCCGATGACGGCCAACGCCGGGCGCCACGTGCGATTCAACAGAAGCTCTTGGTGATCCGTGGCCACGGGTTTGGCCCCGTCGACCCACGGCATTTCCAAGTAACACAAGTCGCCGAGGACCTCCGCTGCGCATCGTGCTTGCTCGACTCGTTGCGCGGGGATGTCCGTGTGCAGTTCGTCCAGCAAAACGCGTCCGGTTTGTTCGTCTTCGATGCGCGAGAGGATTTGGCGCAAGACGCGGAACGTGGACGGGACAATCCCCGTGGCCGCTCCGGAATGCACGCCTTCACGTAGGATCTTGGCTTCGAGCGTTCCGCCGATGAGCCCGCGCAGGCTGGTGGTCGTCCACAGCTGCTCGTAATTTCCACATCCGGAATCAAGACAAACCACGAGGCTCGGACGGCCGATCCTCGGTGCAAGGGCGTCGATGTACGCCGGCAAATCGAAGCTCCCGCTTTCTTCGCACGCTTCGATCACCACGACGCAACGCGCATGCGGAATCTTTTGTTCAGCAAGCAATCGAAGCGCGGCGAGGGAGGCGAAAGCCGAGTATCCATCGTCCGCACCACCGCGACCGTAGAGTTTGTCTCCTTCACGAACGGGCTCCCAAGGGCCTTTTCCTTCGGCCCAACCGATCATTTCGGGCTGTTTGTCCAAGTGCCCGTAGAGCAGGATCGTATCGTCGCCTTGGCCGGGAAGTTCCATGTAGATGACGGGAGTGCGTCCTTCCAAACGAACCACTTCGACGGTCAAACCTTCGAGCGGCTGCTTGCGACACCACGACTCGATGAGGTCCACGGCGCGATCCATCTGGCCGTTGGCGCGCCAGTCGCGATCGAACGACGGCGACTTGCAGGGGATCCTGATGTAGTCGGTGATCGCTGGAACGATTTCTTCTTCCCAGATGCGGTTCGCCGAGTCGATGGCGCGGGTCGTGTCGAGTTTCGTGGTCATGGGAATTCCTCGGAAAATCGAACACGCGTCGACCAGAGGTCTGCCCGATGCGTGCGAATTTTTGGCATCTGCGAGCGATTGCTCGCACCATGCGTCTCGCGCCCTTGTGCACCTTGGGGCGAAAGATGTAAAGAATGTTGACGGGTGCGGGCGGGGTGCGAACCAAACGTTGCACCTCGTGTGACGCAAAGGCTTGAGTACGTGCGACATCCGCGAGAGATGATGAGATTTTTCGCCGGCCGAGTGGACCGATGGCGGGTCGAGTTGCGAGGTTTGGCTTGAAAACCCCGCGCATGGCCGATTTGGCGCCGCAATACGTGGACGATCCGATCACGCAACGCGCGAAAATGCGGATCGGTTCCGTGCTTCGCGGCAAGTGGCGGATCGATCGATTGCTCGGCATCGGCGGAATGGCTGCGGTTTACGAGGGAACGCATCGCAACGGCAAACGTGGAGCCGTGAAAATGTTGCACCTCGAATACTCGACGGATGCCGACACGCGTGCTCGATTTTTGCGCGAAGGATACGTCGCGAACACAGTGAATCACCCGGGTGCGGTGAGTGTGTTCGACGATGACATCGCCGAAGACGGGTCGGTGTTCATCGTGATGGAGCTGCTGCTCGGCAAGACGCTCGAGGAGCTGAGCCAGGCTCGTCCGGACAAACGTTTGGGGATTCTGGAGACGCTGCGCATCACGGACAAACTGCTCGATATTCTCGCGGCGGCGCACGAAAAAGGCATCGTTCATCGCGACTTGAAGCCGGACAACATCTTCGTGATGGAGGATGGAACGGTGAAGGAGCTCGATTTCGGCATCGCGCGGATGCGGGATGTGCAAGCGAGCGCGAAGATGACGAAGACGGGCAACGCGATGGGCACACCCGCGTTCATGCCGCCGGAACAAGCGCTCGGGGAGTGGGATCGCGTCGATGGGCGCACGGATTTGTGGGCCGTCGGGGCGACGATGTTTGCGATGTTGACCGGCCGCTACGTGCATGAATCGGATTCGCTGAACCAGCTTTTGCTCAAGGCGATGACGCATCCGGCGCCGGCGATGCGCACGGTTTTACCGGGGTTGCCAAGCGACGTGGCCGACCTGATCGACAAGGTGTTGTCGTTTGACCCGGCCCAACGTTTTGCGGATGCGCGAACGATGCAAGCCGCCGTTCGCAAGGCGATTGCGTCTGTCGAGAAAAACGGCGAGCCGCAAAATCTGGTGCCGGTACGTTCGGAGAATTCGAAGGCCGTGAGTGGCTTCGCGGCGACGGCGCTGCATCCGCCCACGCACGGTCAACGTTCAAAAATGCCGCTCATCGTGGCCGGTGTCGTCGCTGCAGCGGCGGTGGGCGGAGTCGTGTTTTTCGTTGCTGGTCAAAATAAAACGCAGAATCCCGTGCCCATCGCGAGCGAAGCATCGAGTTCGAAAGCCGCTCCCGTTGTCAGTGCTGCGGGTCCGGCTCCCACACCGAGCGCCGTGGTGACTGCTGTGCCCAGCGCGACGATCGGACCTGTTACGTCTGTACCGGCTGCCTCGAGTTTGCCCTCGACGCCCGCATCGGTTCCAACGATCAAGCCTTCGGGAACGATGAAGAGTTCGTCATCCTCGAGTTCCGGCTCGAGTGGCATGTTTGGCGGGTTTCACTGATGTCGAAGTCACGATCTGCACGTTTGAGCGTTTGTCTCGTAGGCATGGCCGCGGCCATGTTCGGACCGCGGTTCGGCGACGTATCCGCGGACGAACCCGACGCAAAAACGCAAGCGCAAACGTTGTTTCTCGAAGGGCGCAAGGACCTCGACGAGAACAAGTGGGATGTGGGATGTCCGAAGTTGCGGCGCAGTTTGGAGCTGTTTGCCGTAGCCAATTCGATCTTCTCGGTTGCGCAGTGTGACGAACGTGAAGGGCGTACGGCAACAGCGCTCGAGCATTGGGAACGTGGCGTGGTGTTGGTGGACGATCCGAAGGATCCGCGCACGAAGGTGGGTAAGGATCGCATCGCGGCGCTGGAGCCGTTGGTTCCGCGCATCCGAATCATCGTGCCTCCGGAGAGTGCAGGGGCGACCATTTTGCTCGACGGCACAGCTCTGGCATCGGGGGTTCTCGCGACGCCATTGCGCGTGGATCCGGGCAAGCATCTGTTCGTGGTGCGGGCAAACGGTCGTCAGGACAATCGCAAAGAGATCGACATCGCGGAGAAGGAGCGCACGGAGTTTGTCGCGGCGCTTGGACCGGTCGATACGGCCGGCCCTGGTCCAACGGGAACGGCAACCGTGCCGCCACCACCACCGCCTCCACCGCCCATGCATCCAAAGAAACTCGCGGGGTTTGTCGTGGGAGGCATCGGTGTGGCGGGCCTGGTCGCCGCAGCGGGTACGGCAATTACGCTGCAGGGGTTACATGAAAAGGGTTGCCCCAACTGTGCAGAACTGGACAAATACCAAAAGTATTACATTGCAAACACCGTGAATTTTGGTGTGGGTATCGTGGGAGTGGGCGTAGGGCTGTTTTTGATCCTGACGGCGCCGAAAAGTGCCGATGCGAATAAACCGAGCGCTGCGATTGTGCCATTTGTCGGTCCGAACGGTTCGGGAATTGGTTTGTCCGGGAGGTTCTAATGCGGGCCATGGGTCGATGGATTGCATTTTCCATCCTGGTCAACCTTGGCGGCTGTTTCGTTGCGTATGATTATGAACCGTCGGCAAAGAATGATGTCGTCGGGCTCGTGACGGACAGCGGCTTGGACGACGTAAGTCCGGATTGCGATTTCAGTGTTTGCGGAAAGACCTTCGACTGAATGTCGTAAATAAATGGCAGCGTGACTCACGCGGCGACATTCCGAGCTTGACTCGAGACGTCGGGGCGTGGTTTCATGATTAGGTGGATATCGCTTGAGAATTGGTTTGTCCGGGAGGTTCCAATGCGTGTCACGAATCGATGGATTGCGTTGTCCTTGTTGACCGTACTTGGCGGTTGTTTTTTCCAATATGATTACGCTCCGACGGGCGGCGGGGGAATGGGCGGCGGGAGCGTCGACGCGAGCAGCGCTTCGGGAGCAGGATCATTAGGTGGCAATGGGGGCACTGGGGGGGGTTCGACAGGAACTTCTCCCTCCGAATTCGTTCCCGGTGAAACCACCGCAACCCCTGTGTGTAAGCACGTATTTTGTGACAGTCGACCATCTGGATGTCTGGAAAAGGATTGCTTTGGCGTGAAGTGGGCGCGGCGCGCCGGCAACTTGGATCATGAGCAACGTGCCGCCGGCATTGCCATTTTCGAAGGAGCGCAGCCGGTGGTTGCTATTGCGGGCACCTACGTAGACAGCTCGTTCGAGTTGTCCGGGAGTTCCAACTCGGTAAAACTTCCGGATGCTTCTCCAAGCGATCCTACGGATGCGTTTAAGGAGGGGTTTGTCGGGCTTTATGCCCTCGAAACCGGAGCCCCCTCGTGGGCCACGAATCTCGGTAACCCTACAAACGAGAACAAGGTCCGGCCTGTTCCTATCGCCGGGGATAGTCGCGAGGCGCGCTCGGTTGCTTTCGACTCCACCGGAAACGTCATCGTAGGCGGCTACGAAGACCCACCTGGGGGCACTCGCCGACTCATTCTCCAAAAATACGTTCCGACTGCGGCCGAATCCCTCGTGTGGTCAAAGGCGACGCTTGGGTCGGTTACCTCTCGTACAGAGATTATCGCGATATCAATCGCTGCCGACTCGATCTTCGTGCTTGGACGTGCATTAAAGAGTGCTGAGGTCACTGGATGCAAAGATAACCTTGGCAATCCAGTTCATCTGCAGAGCGGACCCTTCGTCGCAAAACTGGACGGCGGGGGGAATTGCAGTTGGTTGAAGACCATGGAGAGTACGGATGGGGTTGACTATGATCTGGCAGTACCGACCGCCATCCACGCCGACCTGAGCGCAGTTTGGATCACCGGAACATTCACCGGCATGCTTGACGTCACTCCAATCGCAAGCTTTACGGCGACGGCTGCTTCCCAGGCATTCGCAATTGAATTGAGTCTCAACGATGGGAGCATTCAAACGGCGTTTCGCTTCGAAGGTCCCGAGAAGAGCGCGACACCACTGGGCATTACGAAGAATCCCAATGGGCATATTTTACTTGTCGGCGAGGCAGAGGGATCGTCGACCCTCGCCCTAGGATTGGAGGGCAAGGGTGCGTTCGTGACGGATATCGAACGCAAAGGACCGTCGACCTTCTTGGTTTCTCCCTACACATTTCCGGTGACGGGCGTGGGTGTTCCTGGCGCCAAGGCAACAAGTATCGCAATCAATCAGGGCCTGGCTTTCGTTACCGGTTT
This sequence comes from uncultured Polyangium sp., assembly GCA_964435055.1. GTDB lineage: Bacteria > Myxococcota_A > Polyangia > Polyangiales > Polyangiaceae > Polyangium. Next base: position 23,996 of record CAYSYX010000089.1, read on the forward strand.
GTTCGCGGGCACGCTAACCGTAGGGCCTCCAGGAGCGGGCGCGAGTGAGGTAACATCCACAGACATCGGCGGCAACGCTACGCCTGTACCGTTTCTTGCGGTTTTTAAACCCAATGCGTCAAGCGCACCGGATCTTCTGTCGTTCGATGCATTTCCGAGCACATCCACGGCTTACAACTCAAGCTTTGTTGTGCTTGCACAGAGTGCAAACTACGTGGCACTCGGAGGGGCGTGGAGCCAAGACTTGAATTTCACGACGCAAAATCCACAGAGCTCTGTATCGCTCCCGCCGTCGAGCAGCTCGAAGGTCGACGCATTCGCGGCGCTCTTCAAGCTGCCGTAACCACCTCACCGCGCCGCAAACGTCATATTGAATGCAGGCATTTCTTTATCGCCTTCCTGCATTTTCACCACCCGGCGCGTCGCATAGAGCGCATCGAGTACCGCGACAACCTCTTTGAACGGCGCCCGATTGTCCGCATGGAGAATCGCCTGATCGAACTTCTTGTCGCTCGGATCCCGATGATTCGCGTTCTGTTGCCATTCCGATTCGATGCGCTTCGCCAATTCGGGATACTTGACGATATCCACACCTTCACTCGATGATTTCGGCACGCGAACCTCGCTCACCACCGTCGCGCCTTGTTTCCACACAAGGCCGAAATCATTTTCTCCAATATGCACGTTGAGCACCTTTTCCGGCGTGACAATCGTCGGAGGATCGGTGCTCGGAGGCCCGGGAACCTGCGCATCGGCATTCATGCGCGAATTCGTCACCCAGACGGCCGTAATGAGCAAAAATGCAATGGTACACATCAAAAGATCGATGAACGGAACCATATTGATTTCCGCATTCGTCGCCTTCTTCTTCCCACCTTCGCCGCCAACGTCTACGCCGCCCATGGTGCTCTCCTTATTGGTTTCCCTCGCCAATCCATTTCGGACGAGCGGGTCATGGCGCGACTAGACAGACGCGTCCCGCAAAGGTTCCGACTTTTTTTCGAGTCCAAAAATATTTTCAAAAACCTGTCGTTTTGCAGGATCTTCACCCCATCTCGACTCCGCTTCGTTCGCGCCCGCCCCTGACACCCATTGCCACGATATTGTTCCTTTCCGCTTGCAGCGGCCCGCCCACGACGCTCGGCACGGCAGGCGCCGGTGGAGACGAAAACACGAGCGACACGGACGGCTCGAAGTCCCACGAGCCGTGACGAATCGTATCGTCCGTCGTTCGAGCATGATTCGGTGGCCGGTAGGACCACGTCGCGCCTCGACCAAGTCACCTGTCCGCAGGCTGTTTTTCCAGGTACGCTTCCAAGTCGCGAAGGCCGGCTTCCGAACCGATTTCGTGAAATCGTTCCGATGCCACGAGCGCACGTAATTTGCCCGAACGCGCCAAGTCGCGCTGCACGGCGGCCAAATCGGCCGGTCCTTCCGGCAAAGCCGCAATCACGTCCCGACGCAAAGCAATCGCGCCGTAATCGATGTACGCGAGCTGCGCGTCACGCGGACTGCCCGCCGGGCGCTTTTCATAACGAACGACCCGGTCGCCG
>CAYSYX010000090.1:0-25525 GCA_964435055.1 uncultured Polyangium sp.
ATGTCGCCGGAGCAAGCGCGTGGGCAAGCGTCAAAGGTTGGTCCGAGCGCGGATTTGTGGGCGCTCGGGCTCATCGTGTATCGCTTGTTGACCGGGAAAAACTATTGGTCGGCGGAAGGCATGGCCGCGCTCGTGGGGCAGATCTTGTACGAGCCGATGGTGCCGCCGAGTCAGATGTCGCCGCACTTGGGGCCGCGATTCGATGCCTGGTTTGCCAAAGCGTGCGCTCGTGAAGTCGAAGGACGTTTCTCGACCGCGACCGAGCAGATCCAGGCGTTGGCGATGGCGCTCGGTGTGAACTACGCGGCGCAACCGACAAACCTGGACATGCCAAACCCCGCCGATCTGTCGGCGTCGGCGCAAGCGCGCCAAGCGGTGGCCGCAATGCCGCTGTATGGTTTGTCGATTCCGCCCGCGGCGGGGCCGATTCCCGGCACGAGCATTCCCGGGACAAACATCCCGATGGCCGGTACTTCGCAAGCCGGAATGCCGCTTCCCGCCGGTGTCGTGAACGCAGGAGGCATATCGTTGTCCGGCGTTCCGGTGCCGCAATCCGCATTGGGTTTGTCCCAATCCGGCGGCGCGATGCCCGCGGGTATGCCGGGAGCAACCACGGGCGCTCCTTTGTATTCGACACAAGCGGGAACGCCGGGGCCGAAGAAGAAAGTGCACCTCGGCGCGGTGCTCGCAGGTGCGCTCGTCGTGGTGGGTTTGGCGGGGGCCGGCGGCCTATACTTTGTCCTCAAAGGAAATGAAGCGAAGCAAGCGGCGGCGAAAGCGGCTGCTCAAGCCACGCCTCCTCCCGCACCTGCGCCGGCTCCGACGCCTGAACCTGTGGCATCGGTTGCGCCTGCGGCGACAGCCGAAGCGGTTCCATCCGCCGAACCTGTGGCGAGCGCTGCGGCGTCGGCGGATGCGGTTGCCACTGCCGAACCTGCGCCGAGTGCATCGGCAGCGCCGGAAGCATCGGCGGCGCCTCAACCGCCTCCAAGCGCGGCCGCTGCGGTGGATCCCGTCGCGGCAGCAGCGAAAACCGCGGCTCCGACAAGCACCACGCCCACGAAAACGGCGGCAGTTTCCACGACGCCCAAACCCAAACCTTCGAGCACCGTCGCACCCAAGATCAAAGGTACGATCAAGTTCTGATGAACACCCTACGTCGGCGTTCGATCGCCATCGCTCTCTCCGCGCTGTTTGGAATGGCCTATGTTGTCGCGCCAAACCCAGGTTTTGCTCAACAACCGACGCCTGCCGGTACCGGACAAACCCCTCCTTCGGCTCAGCCGTCTCAGCAGCAAATCACGCTTGCGCGTCAAGCCGCGGCGGAAGGTTTGGGCGCGTATCGCTCCGGCGATTTCAACAAAGCGCTGAACCTCTTCGAGCAAGCCAAGGTGCTCTATCCAAGCGCTCAGATCTTGCGCATGCATGGGTACACGCTCCTCGCGCTCGAAAAATGGATCCCGTCGATCGAAGCAATGGAAGCGTCGCTCTCGTCGACCACGGGTGCTCTCGACGATGGCGATCGCAAAGACGTCAACGAGCAAATTGCCAAAGCGATGATGCACGTGGGCGCTGTCAAAGTTACGTCGCAGGTTTCAGGGGCCAAACTCGCGATCGACGACGTGCCTTTCCCGGATTTCCCGACGGACAAACCATTCCGTTTTCTCCCGGGCAAACACAAGTTCACCGTGAGCGCGCCGGAACATACGGATGCGACGCAAGAAGTGGACGTCGAGGCGAACAAGGAAGTGACCGTCGCGCTCGAGCCCAAGGTCATCGAAAAGGCGCCGCCGCCTCCACCGCCGCCTCCGCCTCCGCCGCCGCCTCCGCCGCCTCCGCCGAATTTGTTTCCGAATCAAAAGATGATCGGGATCATCGCCGCGGGTGTCGGAGCAGGCGTGGGTTTGTCAGGGCTTGGGGCAGGCGTGATGTCGGAGTATCTCGCGGGCAACCTCGCGCGTGACGCCAAACTTCACGAGCTCGAGTACGGGAAAAACTGCTCCCAAGGCAACGCGCAACTTTGCGTGCTCGAACGAGAAGTGCTCAACGCCGACGGCAGCGATGCCAAGTTCCTGCGAACGCTCGGCATCGGTCTGGGTGTGGGCGGAGCTGTCGTGGGGGTCGGTGGGTTGGTCTTGGCCATCATCGCCAAACCCGAACCGGCCAAGCCTGCGGATGAAGCGCCGGCCAAAGCCGCTCAACAGCGTTTCATTCGTTCTTTCAGTTGTGGACCGTTCGGTGACGCGGGTTTGTCGTGCGCGGGGAAATTTTGAAGGTTTGTCTTGGGCACGTTCGTCGGGCCGCCCTCGCTTCGTTCGTCTTGATCCTCGCGGCGTGCATCGAAGTTCCCGCCGCGGCGCCGCGTGATGCCCTCAAGGTGCAAAACGTCAAAGCTTCCCCGGGCGTGGTGCTGGAGACGGCATGTACGCCTTCGGGGGTCGAGCGCTGCTTTGACGCGCACGATGACAACTGCAACGGCGTGATCGACGAAGGTTGCGGCTTGCATACGGGCATCTTGCAGTTCGCGATCGCGTGGGAAGCGGTCGAAGCCGACGTGGATCTCAACGTCTACGATCCCAGCGGCGAGCTGGCTCGATTGGGCGAACCGACGTCATCGGGACTGGTGAAAGATCGCGATTGCCCCCAGATGAGCAACGAGTGCCAGGGGCAGAACATCGAGAACGTGTACTTGGCCGAGGGGGATCCGAAAAAAGGCACGTATCGCGTCGTGATACGTCTCGACAAACTTGGGGGAGCCGTCGCGCCTGTTCGTGTGCGTCTTGGCGCGCGTGTGGGGCAACGACCGTTCGGCATGGTGGTGGACTTGTCACCGGGCTCGGGAACGGAAGAGAAGTCGTTTGAATTTACGCTGTAGGAATTGTTGACGCGCCGCCCCGTCGCCCCCTACAACGTCGCCTGCATTCAGGGAGAACCGCTGCGATGAACCCCATGCTCATGTTCCTCGTCATCTTCGGACTGGTTGGCGCCTTTGCGTACAGTGCCGGCAAGCGTTGGCAGCTTTTGCGTATCGGCAAGGACGAGGATCGATTCGACGAAATCGGCAAGCGGATCGAAGGCGTGGCCATCTACGCCTTGGCCCAGAAAAAGATGCATTATTATCGGCTGGCCGGTGCCGCCCACATGCTCATCTTCACGGGCTTTGTGGTGTTGCTCCTCCGGTCGCTGATCTTGTGGGGTCGCGGATTCGATCCTTCGTTTAATCTTTTTATTCTCGGACCCGATGGATTTCTGGGTTTGCCCCTCGGGCAGGTCTATGAATTCGTCAAAGACGTCATTGCCACGCTCGTCATTCTCGGCGCCGTGACGTTCCTTTATTTCCGATTGGTTCGTCATGAAGCACGCATGACGAAATCGGGCGAAGCCATCCTGATTCTGGGCATCATCATTACGATGATGGTCTCCGACATGCTCTACGACGGAGCGGCGATGGTCTTGCACCACCGCAGCTTCCCCAATTGCTTCGGCGGAAACCTCGAAGATTCAGCCTGCAATTCGATTCGCCAAATCATTGCGCCTTTGGGACCCAAGCCCACGCATGCGCTTGCTTGGGAACCATTTCCGTCTCCGGCCGGATCGGCTGTCGCGATGGCGCTTTCCGGTTTGTCCACGGACGCTCTCAGCATTCTCGCGCGAATCGGGTTCTGGACGCATTCGACGCTCGTGCTCCTGTTCCTGAACCTTTTGCCGTATTCGAAGCATTTCCACATCATCACCGGCGTGCCGAACGTGTTTTTCCGGTCCACCAAGCCGGCCGGACGACTTCCGCTCTTGGCTCCGACGGCCGAAGCGATCGGCGAAAAGGTCATGGCGGCGGCCGAGGATCCCGTCAAAGCGCCTCCGGTCGGTGTCAATAAAATCGACGATTTCTCGTGGAAGTCCATTCTCGACTTTTACACGTGCACGGAATGCGGACGTTGTTCGGACAATTGCCCCGCACATAAAACGGGCAAACTCCTTTCGCCCAAGCAATTCACGCTCAACCTGCGTGATCACCTGTACGAACACGGCGAAACGCTCGTTCAGGAAAAGGCGAAATCGAATACGGACGGCGAAGGATTGCCACGCCTCGAAGATGCCGAAGCCGGCGAGGCTGCTCCGGCCGAACCGAATGCCGCCTCCAAAGATCTGGCGGCGAACGTCATTCATCCGGACGTACTTTGGGCGTGCACGACGTGTCGAGCTTGCGAAGAGCAATGCCCGGTGATGATCAGCTATGTCGACAAGATCGTCGATATGCGCCGCCACTTGGTGCTCGTCAAAGGCGAATTCCCCTCGCAATTGAACGGTCCCTTCCAAGCGCTCGAAGTCAACGGCAATCCGTGGAACTTGGCGCGTATGGACCGGGCAAACTGGACCGAAGGTTTGGACGTCAAAACCATGGCCGATCATCCCAATGCGCCGGTGTTGTATTGGGTGGGTTGTGCGGCGAGTTATGACGATCGGGCGAAGAAGATTGCTCGGGCGACGGCGAAACTCTTGCAAGCCGCGGGCGTTGATTTCGCGATTCTCGGCCAAGAAGAGACGTGCACGGGCGATCCGGCCCGGCGAGCCGGCAATGAATACCTTTTTGCGATGTTGGCCGAGCAAAACGTCGCGACGCTCAATGGTTACAAAGACCAAGGCGGCATCAAGAAGATCATTACGGCGTGCCCGCATTGCTTCAATACGATCTTGAATGAATACCCGGATTTCGGCGCGAAATTCGAGGTCGTGCACCATACCGACTTTTTGCTCGGGCTCGTTGCGGAACGAAAACTCAAGCCGACGCAGCCGGTGAACGGCAAAATGGTTTTTCACGATTCGTGTTACCTCGGCCGATACAATGGCGTGTACGAACAGCCCCGCGATATTTTGAAGAGCATTCCGGGCGTCGAGTTGGTCGAGGCGGAGGGGTGGAATCGCAACAAGGGATTGTGTTGCGGCGCGGGCGGCGCGCAATTCTGGATGGAGGAGCAAAACAAGGACCGCGTCAATGTCAAGCGAACCTTGCAACTGCTGCAAACCGAGGCGAAAACCATTGCGACGGGTTGTCCCTTCTGCCAAACGATGATTTCCGACGGCCTCAAGGCTCACGGCAAAGAAGAAAGCATCAAGCAACTGGATGTTGCGGAAATTCTTCTCGAGAGCTGCGCGCTGGATGGAGCGAAAAAAGGCAAGGCCAAGAAATCCGCGGAAAGCTCCGACGTCCAAGCGGATGCATAAAATACGTTGATTCGTGCTCTCGCGCCGTACCGGCAACGCCGAGAGCTCGCGTCGGCGAGTACAAGAAGAGGATGCAATCGTCACGCACCTGAGCTACAGTCGGGCCGTTGCGAATGCAAAGGACCCGAGGATGGACGAAACGCGGAATCTCGTGATTTCAATGGCCATCGACCCGGTTGCCGAGTGTGCTTTACGCGCTCGAGCCGAGGAAGCGGACAAGGCCGAATGCGAGTGTGACGCGTGTGGGGCGGTTTTCGAAGGCGAACCCGCCGGTCGCGGCCTTTACGTGTGGTTTCGCGGCGAAGAGATGCGCTGCGAAGAACCTCCGTTATGCGCAAAGTGTGCCACGGCGATTGGTTTGACCGCGCTCGCGCTCTTCAGCATGGAAGAAGAAGAGGGCTGAAAGCCGGTTGCACGAATGAGCAGATAAATCAACAGGCTGCCAATTCGACGCCGTCACTTCGTATCGTGCGCTTGTCGAGGCTTGATTTTCAGGCATTCGCGGCACCCCGAACTCGCCCCTTCGGAGTTCAAACAGCGGGGTCCCGCCGCAAACGCCTGGAAATCAAGCACTCTCCAAGCACCACTTCGATAAACTGGCGGAGTGGTGTTAAAACGCCTCGCCGATCGCAATGGTCGTGACGAGCGGGATTTTATCGCCGGTGTATCCGAATAGTGCGGCGTCGTAACCAATTTGCGCTTCTTCGCAAACACCGATGACCTGCGCGCACGGGATACGATACCCAAGGTCGAGGCGTAACGGACCTACCGGGGTCGCGTAGCGTAATCCAAGGCCTCCCGATAGATGAGGTCGATCGAATCGCAGGTCGGCGACGCCGCTCGTGACGTCGCTGCCGTCCAGGAAAAACAGCGCGCCGAGTTTGTCCGTAAAAGCAAAACGCACTTCGAGCGAGCTCTCCCACAAGGTTAATCCGCCGACGGCCGAGACCGGTGCCGCTCCGGTTTGGCGAAGTGGAACGTTCGCATGAAGTCCCACGCCATTGTAGATGTATCCGCGATTGGAGTTCGGGCCTCCGCTGTAAAATCCGCGAAATTGCAGGCTCTGTAAATTTCGCTGCAATGTGGATAGGGGCAAATCCGTGCCGTCGACGTCTTGGCCGTTCACCTTGATGCCATTACGTGTTTTTCCTTGTTCCTCCAAGAACGCCAACGTTTGCGCGTAATCGTTGGATTGCGGAAATAGGAACCCGCCGTTGGCGTGAAAAGCCAGGGTGATGCCTTTGGCGATCGGGACGTAGGCTCGAAAATCCGGACGCAACCGAAAATCATTCGCGTCGCCCGGCAAAAACATGCCCGCGACTTGCGCGTTCAGTCCCAGGTATATGCCGCGTCGAGGGGTCACGCGCTCGATGTTGCCGCGATCGTCGCGCCGAAAATCCAACGTGCCCACCGTCTCGAGGTACGTCAACAAAAACCGCTTGTACCCGTCCGGTGTTTTGCCACTCCAAACCGGATACAAAAACGGATCGTCCACCTGGATGTGGATGAATTGTCCCAAATAGTGTTGCAGCTTGACAAACCTACGCTCGATCCCGAGCGTGCCCGAGTATTCGCGGTAACCGAGCGCCGGCGTGAGGGCTTGCGCCGATCCCGGAGCGGGCGTCGTGATGATGTTGGTGGGTCGATAAATGTTGATCGCGCCGCGCAGGACGGCATTCGTGTGCGCTTCGAAGACGTTGGGTTGTCGCAATTCGAAACGCGATCGCAGCTCGGGCAAAACTTGATCGGGAGCCGCCAGGAACAAGTTGAAGAGTGTGTTCGGGTAAAACACCACGCCCGGACGAGCTTCGATGGCGAAGCGGCGCAAACCGCCGAAAAAGTTTCGGTTTTCCCAGCTCAACGTCCCGTGCGCTTCCACGCGTGCGCCGGCTTCGGCACCCACGCCGACCTTGAGCGCTCGAAGAGGTGCCGGTTGAACCGTGATGATGACGGGGATTGTCGGATCGGGTGGTTTGTCCGGAGGTGACAGCTCCGGCTTGATGTCGATCGATCCGAAGACGCCGAAGTCCCCCAAGGCTCGTTCCGCTGCGGCGAGCGACGCGGTGGAGAACATGTCACCTTCTTTGAAATCCAACGATTTTCGCAGCAAACCTTCGGGCAATTCGCCGATGCCCGCCAGGCGAATTTTTCCGAACTTCGCGCGAGGCCCGAGCTCGAGGGTGAACGTCACATCGGCTGCGTGAGCGACGAGATCGACTTTGACCTGACCAACCACGTTCGCGTAGGGAAAACCGCGATCGGTCATCGCCTGAATCATTTCTTTCTTCGTTTTTTCGTAGGCTTCTTCTTCCAAACGTGTGCCCGGCTCGAACTCGTTCTTGGCCTCCGTGACGGGCTTCGATACCTCGTCGGCTTCGGGCATGCGCCAATCTTTCCACTTGAGATCCACGCGTCGAATGAGCACGGGGGGGCCTTCGTCGACGGAGATCTCCACGCGTACGCGCCCGTCGGATTTGCGCCGCATCACGCGGGCGGCCGTCACGCGAGCGTCGTAAAACCCCCGCGCACGGTAATAACGCTCGACACGGGCGAGATCTCGTTCGAGCACAAACCGATCGAAATACTCGTACTCGACGGTGAGCAGGTCGGACAAACCGATCACGGGCACGCCGTACAAGGCGCCTCCGAGGGCATGGACGCTCTGCGCGGTGGCGATGCGTTCTTTGATCGCGGTATCGGGGATGGCTTTGTTGCCGAGGATTTCGACGTCTTCGATGATGCACCCGGACAAATCATCCGCGCGGCACGTGGGGGCCTTCGGCTTGGGTGTGGATTGACAACCCATCACGAAGCTCGCCAGCACCAGCGTGGCGAGCGCACTTCGAGCATTCGGGGTTTCGGATCGCTTTTGGCGTCCTGCGCCCCAAACCCCACAACGTCCGAAGTCTTTGCGACGTCGAGCAGTCACGTGATGACCTTTTGAACTCCAACGATCACGAACGCAATCTTCATAAACGGGGCACCTCGGCTGAATGCATAGCGCGGGTTTGCCATTCGTGTCTCTTATCGGATCTGGACATGATCTTGAAATTTCGATAAGGAAGGAAGGCAACGTCCAGCACCAATTTCGTGCCTGGGGTTTGGGGCGTCGAGCGGCGCAGGCGACTCGAAGTCCTGAATGCACAACAGGGAATAGGGACGGTCGAGGGCCACGATGCCGTATCCGGGACAATTCATTACGTCCACCATTCGCTTGCTTCGGCGTCTCGAGCACGGTGTGGGCGGCATGGGGGAGGTTTGGGCGGCCGAACATTTGGCATTACGAACGCACGTTGCCGTGAAGTTCATGGTGTCGAAGCATTTGCGCAGTGAGACGTCGTTGCGGCGTTTTACGCAGGAGGCGCAAGCGGCGGCGCTGCTTCAAAGTCCCCATGTGGCGAAGGTCTTCGATCATGCGACGACGGTCGACGGCGAACCATACATCGTGATGGAGTTATTGCGGGGCGAGACGTTGCGTTCGAGGCTCGAGCGGGAAGGGATTCTGCCCATCGAGGACGTGTGTCGCTTGATTGAGCATGCGGCCAAAGCGCTCAGTGAAGCGCATCGAATGGGGCTCGTGCATCGGGACATCAAGCCGGACAATTTGTTTGTCCTCGACGTCGAGGGCGAACCATTTCTCAAGGTGCTCGATTTTGGAATCGTGAAGCAAATCGACGAGGACGCAACGACGTCGAGCGGCGGGTCGAATTTGGGCGTCGTGCGGTACATGAGTCCCGAACGGCTCGGAGTGCAATCGCGGATCATCGATCAGCGAGCGGATTTGTGGGCGCTCGGCATTGTGGCGTATGAAATGCTGACGGGGACGGTGCCATTTTATGGGAAAACCGATTTCCTCGTGGCGAAAGCCATTGAAGTGGGTGATTTCATTGCTCCGACGCGCCTTCGGCAAGAACTTCCGGCGTTGGTGGACGCGTGGATGCGAAAAGCTTTGGCGCCGAACATCGATGATCGCTTCGATGCGGCGATGGACATGGCGGATAAATTGCACGTGGCGATTCATCGGCGTCCACGTATTTCCACATTGAAGCTGGATGCGACGATTTTCGTCGAAACAGCCCCGTTCATTGATTCCGAGCCGCTTCCGGCATCCCAAAAATTCGTTCAGGACACGCGGCGTTCGTCCGGGATGACCAAAGGCAAAGATACGGACAAACCTTCGCGCTCGTCGCGTTCTTCGCAACTCAAGGGCCCGAGCAGCGAGCGTATGAACGAGGGGTCATTGGTGGAAGGGCGTCGGCCCATTCGTTTGGAGCCTCGATTTCCGCGCGTGCCCGCCGATATGCAAATCGACAATTACGAAGACAATGTTTGGTGTGCCATGGCTGCGGATGAATGGCCGCGCAGCGTGGCGTTCGATCTGGCGGGACCGAATCTATTCATGGCGTCGTGGAATGGCGATGTCGGCGGCGTCGACGTGAATATGCACAAGCGTCTTTGGACGACGAAACTCGTCGTTCGTGTCAATTGCCTGGCTTCGGGGCCTGGATTCGTGGCCTTGGGGTGCAGTGACGGACGTCTTCGATTGCTGGAATCGGCCACGGGCAAGCTGGTGCAGTTGATGGATGGCCATCGCGCGCCCGTGCGGGATTTGGCGTTGAATCAAGACGGTTCGACCTTGGTTTCGTGCGGTGAGGACAACAGTGTTTGTTCGTGGCGCGTAGGTACGGCGGAGCTTGCCGCGATGCTCCCGGACGAACTCAAATGGGTTCGTGCAATCGCGATGGTGGGAAATGGTTCGCTCATTGCTACGGGCGGTGATGATGCATCCGTGCGCATTTGGGATGGTCAATTGTGTCCCATTACGGTGGTTCGCGACGGTTCGAGCCCGGGGCTCGTGCGCACGGTGGCATTTTCGCCGGATGGTCAGCAGCTTGCCGCCGGTTTTGGTGATGGTTCGGTGCGGGTTTGGAATACTCGAAATTGGGAGCTGCACCGGACGCTGCGCGGCGACGGTAAACAAGTGCATTCGTTGACGTTCGATGCGACGGGGATGTACGTCATTGCGGGGCTCGTGAGCGGAGGGATTCGGGTTTGGAGTGTCTCTACGGGGGTGCTCGAGCGGGATGTGGTCGGGCGGGGAAGGCCGATGATCAGTTTGGTGATGGACGCGAGTGGTCAGCGTCTGGCGTCGGCGTGTAATGAAGGCCGGGTCAATGTGTATCGATGGCCGCTCGATGTGCGGATGCGCGAAGTTCCGGGAGACAAACGGACGGCTCGGGCGTGAGCGACAAACCAATTCGACGCCGAATCATTCGTCACGAATTTGGATGTTGCGATGTGACGCGTGTACCTTGCCCGGCATGCGAAACAATCTCGTTTTTGGGTTGACGGCGGCCTTTGCGTTCGTATTCGTCGCGTGCGACGGTTCGAGCGGCGGGGGTACGAGCGGGGGCATGAGCACTTCGAGTTCGACGTCGAGCTCGTCGTCCACGGGAGCGGCTGGTACGGGGGGCATGGGCGGATCGGAAAACAACGGCGGGGCTGCGGGAACGGGCGGTATGAGCACCGGTGGAGGCGCCGGAATGGGTGGAATGGCGGGAAGTGGCGGGGGCGGGGCGATCGGCGCGCTTTGCGGGCAATCGGCGGGCGGAGCGATGTGCGCACAGGGGCTCGCGTGTTGTTACCCGTGCGGGATTCCCGGTTGCGACTTCAAATGCACGACGCCGTGTGATCCGAATTCGCCCGGATGCATGAACGGCTGCATGTTGCTCCCGTAAAACCTCAGGGTTTGACCTTACCGTCGTCGGCCGGTTCTCGGACGAACGAAACGTTTTTCCTTCCGTACAGATTTCCCTTCTCCCGTTGTCACGTGCGTGCTAGCCTAGCTTCATGGATGGCGCGCTGTATGTCTCCGATCCCGAACGCGAACTGATTCGAACGGGTCCCATCGAATTGCGGGATGTCGGACCGAACGGCCGAAAGCTCGGCACGCCGGACGATTGTTACGAAGACAGCCCGTGGGAACTCCACCGCGGCGAATTGGTGGAGAAGCCCGTGTCCAATGACATTCACTCACTTGCGATCATCTTTTCCGGCACGTTGTTTCGCAATCATGCGCGCGATGACTATTCGGTGATGAGTGACGTGTATTGCGTTTTGGATGACGAACGTGGTGCGTCCCGACGAGCTCCCGATACGGTCCTCGTCAAACAGGTTGTCAACCCCAAGGGTGATCCGTACCGCGGGATTCCGATCCTGGCGGTGGAAATTCGAGCGACCCAGAGCAAGAAAAACCTGGACGAAAAAGTCGTTTTGTACCTCGAGCACGACTGGCCGACGGTTTGGCTTGTCCACACCGAGCGTCGGGAAGTCGAAGTCGTGAAAAAGGGGCTCGCGTCCGTGGTGTATCGGATCGGAACGCACGTCCCGCTCGTTCCGGAGCTCGACAAGTATGGGTTGACCTCCGTGCCGGTGAGCGCATTTTTCGATCATGCCGAGGGGCTCGAGTACACGGCCGGTTGGGTGCATGCGCATGGTCGAGCGAGTGGATTCGTGGATGGTCGAGCGAGTGGATTCGTGGATGGTCATGCGAGTGGGGTCGTCGATGGTCGCATCCATGAACGAGCCGGTGCGCTTCTGGATCTGCTTGGTGCGCGTGGGTTTGTCGTGACGCCACACGTTCGGGAACGCGTCTTGTCCTGCGGCGATCTGGACCAACTTCAGCGTTGGTTCCTCCTGGCCGCGACCGTGACAAACCTCGACGCCTTCGTTGCCGGTCTGGGCTGATTCGTTTGTGCTCCAAGATTATCGACGCGGAAAGAGCTTGGAGTACAAACGTGTTCGGGTGAGTTCTTCGTGTCTTCCGCGCTGAACGGCAGCTGCCACTTCAAACTCTCCGCATTCGATTCGGTTCGCTGTATTCTGCCCGCGTCGTGCGTCTGCACGGCACAAGGAGAGCGGACGAGATGGCGGACGAGATCCAAAACGACCTTGCTGAAGAGCCTCCGCGGGTAGAGCCGCCTGCGGATCGAGGTCAAACGACGAACCGTCGCGGGGCTTTGAAAGCCTTGGCTGCCGCGTCGGGCGCAATCTATGCGGGAGCGCTCATCGTACCCGTCGCACGCATACTCGCTCCGGCATCGAGCGGCGCGAGCGGCAAAGCACGTTGGATCCGCGTTGGACGTCTCTCCGACGTCAAACCCGGCGAACCCAAACGCGTCGTGGTCATCGCGGACGAGAAAGACGCCTACACGATTACTCGCGATCAGCTGCTTGGATCGTTGTGGCTCACGCGCAAAGGTGACGAAGTCAAGGCGATGAGCGCGGTTTGTCCGCACCTCGGTTGCTCGATCGACATCAATGCGGACAAACAGAGTTATTTCTGTCCCTGCCACGTATCGAAGTTTTCCTTGACCGGCGAAGCCGTCTCGGGGCCGTCGCCGCGCGGCATGGATGCGCTCGATGTGCGCGTGGTCGATGGGTTTGTCGAAGTGGACTTCCGTCGTTATCGACAAGGCATTTCCGCGAAGGAGGAAGTCGGGTGAAACTCGGCGATTGGATTGACGAACGCACGGGTTATCGGTCGCTCGTGAAAAGCTTCGTGGAATTGACCGTTCCCGGTGGTGCGCGGTTTGCCTACGCTTGGGCCGGCGCGATGGGCCTCATGTTGCTCGTCGTGAGCATCACGGGCGTGCTCATGTCGACCGTGTATGCACCGAGCACCACGACGGCCTGGGCCAGCGTGATGTACCTGCAGCAAAAAGTCCCAATGGGATGGCTCGTGCGGGGATTGCATCAATTCGGTGCGCAATCGCTCATCATATTGGGAGCGATTCACATCGGCCATGCCATCGTTCGCGGTGCGTATCGCAAGCCTCGGGAATTCATGTATTGGTCCAGCCTGCTGCTTTTGGGGCTGATTGTCGCCGCGGCATTGACGGGTAATCCGCTGCGCTGGGACCAACGTGGATTCTGGGCATTACGCGTCGAAACGGGCATCATGGGCACGGTGCCGGTCGTCGGCACGATGATGCAGGAAATGCTCCTCGGCGGAAGTTTGCCCGGGAACATGACGCTCACGCGTCTTTATGCGCTGCATACGATCGTGCTGCCGCTCGTGCTTGGCGGACTGTTCGTCAAATACGTATGGCTCGGCAGGAAACACGGTCCGGCGCTCGAAGCTCCCGCGGACGCCGTGCGTTCGGATCCGTATTTCCCTTCGCAATTCGCGCGAGATTTGCTCGTGGCCTTGGCCGTGCTTTCCGTGGTGTTTGTCTTGACGGTACAACATCACGGGGCGCCGTTTGATGCTCCGGCGGATCCGACCAGCGATTACCCGGCTCGTCCCGAATGGTATTTCCTGGCGCTGTACGAAATGCGCAAGCCGTTTCCGGGGCGTCTGGAGCTCATTGCGACGGTGCTCTTGCCCGGCATTGTGGTCGGGTATCTCATGCTTTTGCCGTTGCTCGATAAAAAGGCCGATCGCGGCGTCATGAAGCGCCTACCGCTTTTGGTTCCCGTGGCGCTTTTCGGCATTGCAGGAGGTATTTTGACGGGCGCATCGATGAAGCACGATGCGGGCGATGCGGACTTTCTGAAAGCCGTGGCGAAAGCCGAAGCGCAAGCGCAGAAGGCATTGGCGATTTCGGCGGACGGCGTTCCTCCGGACGGCGCGCTCGCAATGATGCGTAATCATCCGGAAACGCGCCGGGTTTGGCTCTTCGAACAGCATTGCGCCAGTTGCCATCGTATGGGCGATCTTGGTCCGCCTCGAGGCAAAGACACGGCGCCGGACTTGACCGGGTTTGGCTCGAAAGACTGGGCCAAACGAGTGCTCGAAGAACCGGATCACGATCTGCTCTTCGGAAAAACGGCGTTCAAGGGCATGATGCCGAGCATGACGAAGCCGCCGGCCGATCCGGAATTGGCGAAAGAATTCACGCCGATGAAGGCGGAAGACTTGAATGCCATTACCGACTTTTTGACGGCTGAAGCGCAGGGCACGACGACCAAGGATATGCCCGGCGAAAAACTCGTTCGCCAACGTTGTACGAGCTGCCATCGTTTTGACGGTAAAACCGACGACGAAGAGTCGCTCGCTCCCGAACTTCGCGGTTGGGGTTCGACGGCCTGGGTTTTGGCTCAAATCGATGATCCGGGCAGTGGCAAGACGTATCCCAAGGGCTCGATGGACGCGAAGCTCGAAGGACACATGCCGGCATTTGCGGAAAAACTCAGCGCCTCCGACCGCAAACTCCTGGCGACCTTCGTGCAAGCGCAAGCCGCCGCCAAGAAGTAATTCAATTCCCGCCCGACGTTATCCCGCGTCAATCCCGCCGTCATAATCCACGATTCGACGTCTCCACGACGGCGGTTCGACGATATTTGTCTTTTGTCCCCTTGGCGCGGCTGCAAAATGCTGTAACAATAAAAGAACTCGAGTGACCACATTAAGCCGTTGCCGGCGATTGTGGCACGATGGGAGCTTACCATGTTCAAGGCTTTTGCTTCGGGCGCGATTTTCGTGACGCTTTTATGGGTGTCTCCATCGTCGAGTCACGAGAGCGTGAATGTTCAAATTTCGGCACTCGGCGCAAAAATTCAAAAAGATCCCAAAAATCCTTCGCTGTATCTCGAACGAGCCGATCTGCAACGGCGCGAAAGGCATTATGCCGAGGCGTTGAGAGACCTCGATCGAGCACAAAAATTGGCGCCCGAACGTAAGGATATCGTGCTCGAGCGGGGATTGACGTTGGCGGCCAAAGGCGACACGGAAGAAGCCGAGAAATTGCTGTCGAAGTATTTGGCAATGGGGACGCCTTCGGCGAAAGCATTCGTGGCGCGAGGGAAAATTCGCGAGTCGGCATTACGTTACGCGGATGCGCGCTCCGATTATGCCGCCGCCGTGGCGCTCGAACCGCAGCCCGATTCATTTTTGGCGCGGGGACGCATGGACGAGGCGCTCGGGCATTGGGATGACGCGGTACGCGGTTATGAAGAGGGCTTGCGCATGCTTTCGGGTGCGGTTGTCTTGCGCTTGGCGCTCGTGCGCGTGGAGCAAAAGCAGGGGCATTACGAGCGCGTGATCGCGGTCATCGATGAAATCCTGCCGAAATTACCATTGAAAGCGGATTGGCTCCTCTTGCGCGCCGATGCCCACGAAGGGGCGGGACGCACGGCCGAAGCGCGAAAGGATCGCGAAGCGGCATTGCGGGAAGCGGATGAACGAATCGCTGTTCGTCCGACGGATTATGCCGCGATTGCTCGGGTCAAGGCATTGCGGGCATTGGGACGACGGGAAGAAGCGCTCCGGGAGATTGAAATCGTGGTGCAACACGCGCCGAAACTGGATGAAGCGCGCACGTTGCGTGATGAAATTCGAGCGGCAATGGCGGGCAAGAGGTAATGGTTCTATCATGAAAAACAGCGTTCTTCGAGGCTTGCGTCTTTTGGCTGCAAGTGCCGGCGTTTTGTTCCTCGCGCCCGATGCCGAAGCGGAGATATTGCGTCGAGCGCCCTATTTGCAATCGACGACGCATGAATCGGCGGTCATCGTTTGGATGACGTACGAACCCGGCCCGAGCGAAGTGCGTTATGGTTCGAGTCCCAAATCTTTGAATCACGTGGTGACGATCGATAAATCCGCCACGCATCACGAAGTCAAGTTGACCGGTCTTTCACCGGATACGCGTTATTATTATTCAGTCGGATCGCCGGGAAAAACCCTTGCCGGGGCGACGCTCGAGCATTACGTGCAGACCAACCCGGCGCCGGGCACCGCGAAAAAATTCCGAGCTTGGATCTTGGGGGATTCAGGCGATGGCGGAGCTCGGCAGGGCGCGGTGCGTGATTCCATGCTCGCGTACGCCGGCGCGACTCGACCGGATCTGTTTTTGCACATGGGGGACATTGCGTATTATTCGGGGACGACCGAGGAGTTCACGAGTCGCTTTTTTGCGGCTTATTCGAAGATCCTGCAAAAGACGACGTGTTGGCCCACGCTGGGGAATCACGAAGGCGTGAGTTCCGATTCGGGATTGCAAACCGGACCGTATTTCAATGCGTACGTATTGCCGAAGGGCGGCGAAGCGGGCGGTTTGCCTTCTGGAACCGAGGCGTATTATTCATTCGATTACGCCAACGTGCACTTCATCGTCCTCGATTCTCAAGATTCGTCGCGCGCGGTCGACGGAGCCATGATGACATGGATGAAAGCGGATTTGATGTCCACGAAGCAGGAATGGATCGTCGCGTATTGGCATCATCCCGCGTACAGCAAAGGGACGCATAATTCGGACACGGAAGCCCAGCTGATTGAAATGCGTCAAAATGCATTGCCGATCCTCGAAGCAGGCGGCGTCGATCTGGTTCTGGCCGGGCATTCGCACATTTACGAGCGTTCGTTTTTGGTGGACGGTGCGTACGATACGCCGACCACGGCGGCGGGACATATCGTCGATTCGGGAGACGGCAAACCGCTCGGGAAAGGCCCCTACGTGAAGCCCGGGGGCAATGCGGCGCATGAAGGTGCGGTGTACGTCGTTGCAGGTCATGGAGGTGCGGGGACCGGCGGCCTGGGCGGCCATCCGCTCATGTATTTCAGTGAAGTGACGAATGGGTCATGTTTGCTCGACGTTCAAGGAAATCGTTTGTCATTGGCGAACGTCCGTTGGGATGGCGTCGTGACGGACCGATTTGCGCTCGTCAAAGGAAACGCATTGGTCTTGGCGACACCCGATGGCGGCGAGAGTTTGGAAGTCGGAACCACATTCGATATTCGTTGGGCCACCGTGGGCAGCGTCTCCAAAGTGAACCTCGAGGTTTCTTTGGATGACGGGCAAACATTTACATCGATTGCCACGGCGATACCGAATACGGGAACGTATGCCTGGTCCGTTCCCGCGGTGGATTCCAGGCGCGCGATCGTGCGCGTGTCGGATGCTTCGAATGCGGCGATGTTCGACGACAGCAATGGTGCATTCACTTTGATTGGCGGCGCGGCCGAGGAAGTTATTTCTTTTGGTTCGACGTGGTCGTACAGCGATGAAGGAGTTGATCACGGTGTGGAATGGCTCGGCCCGAAGTTCGACGCGTCGACTTGGAAGTCGGGCAAGGCCCAATTGGGTTATGGCGAAGGCGACGAAGCCACGACGTTGATCGACGTTTCCCCCAATTATCCATCGGTTTATTTTCGGCGCACCTTGACGCTCGACCGGGAAGTGACCAAAGCCGCGTTGACGGTGTTGCATGACGATGGCGCCGTCGTGTGGATCAATGGCAAACAGGTCTTCTCGAAGTATGTCGGGGATCCTTGGTATGGCGCTCCGGCGGTGGCGCAAAGCAAAGATAACGAAATCGATCAAGTCACGCTTTCTTTGAAAGAAAATCCGTTCGTCATCGGCGATAACGTCGTTGCGGTCATGGTCAAGCAGGTGAGCGATGTATCGAGTGACGTGTCATTTGATATGGCACTCGAGATTCATAAATCCGTGTCGGAAGGAACATCGAGTGGTTCGGTGGGCGCGGGTGGCGAATCGGGGGCGAACGGTGCGGGTGGAAATGGTGGCGCGGGGATGAATACCGGTGGTCGTCCGGCAATGGAAGATTCCGGTTCATGTGCCACTCGATCGGCGGTTTCATCGGGTGAAACGATGCCTTGGGTGGCGCTGGTCTTGGCGGGGCTTCTAGGGCGTAAAAAGCGTACGGCGCAAAAAGAGGAAAAACCATGCGACGATTGATTCTTGCTCCCATTCTCGTAGCTGCGGCGGCGATGCCTTTTGCGTGTTCGGATGAAAATCCTCAGGCGACGTCGGGTTCGGCCAGTGCTTCATCGAGCGGCGGAGGTGAAGGTGGAATCGGGGGCATGGGAGGCATGGGGGGAGATGCCGTTTCGTCGAGTTCGGGGGCATCTTTTTCGTGCGGGACTGATTTGTTGCCGCTTCAGAACGTGCGATCATTTACGCTTGGCGAGACGTTTTACCTGCCGGACGTCGCCAAACATCCGGGGTGCGGACCGATTACCGAATGGTCCGTGGCGAAGTTTCCCGTGGGGAGCCAAAATGTCATTTGGAAACGCGGCGCCCCGTTACCTCGATTTACGCCGGATTTACCGGGCGATTATTTCTTGCTGCTCAATGATCCCGCCAATACCGGATTCAAGCTCCGCGTCGTCGATCGCTCGCCGGAGGAACGATTTCGTAATCATTATTTGACGCCTCTTTATGGCGCCGCGATGGTCGACAATGAATTGTGGGTGGCCAACGGGCCATCGTATACCGTGTCGCGATTGACCAAAGACGGCAATGGCAATTGGAAAAAAGTCAATGACATCACGGTGGGTCGTTGGCCGGCGGCGATTGCGCACCATGCGCAGAGCAATTACGTGCTCGTGGCGCATCGCGGAAGCGATACCGTGGGGTTTGTCGATCGAACCCGTAAAGTGCTCGAAGATGCGCTTTGGGTTGGGGACGAACCGACGGGTTTGGCATTGTCACCCGATGGGAAAACCTTGTACGTTTCACTGGCGACGATGCGCAAAGTGGCGGTCGTCGACGTGGACAAACGACTTGTCCTGACGCATATCGACGTCGGATTCGATCCGCGGGCGCTCGTGCTTTCATCCGATGGGAGTCGGCTCTACGTGGCGTCGTATCGTTCGGGGGACAAGGTCAAAGACACGCGCGGCACGTATGGGCCGAACGACGATCAGGATATTTGGATCATCGATACCGCGACAAACAAGATTACGGATACGATCACCGGGGTTGCGGCGGATTTGCGGGCCATGGCGTTGTCCGAAGATGGCGGCGAACTTTATGTCGCCACGACGAGCGGCGATCCCGAGCCTTCCCAAGCCGATCCCATGGCGCAGCCCTTCGTGCATGAAATCGTGGTCATCGGGGCCGACCCGGTAAAACCGAATTACGCAACGGTCTTGCGCCGAGCCGATTTGACACGGCAAATGGGCTCGGGAGGTCCCGTCGTCAATCCCTCGGGGGTTCTCGTCGTGGGCGATACGTTGTGGGTTTCGTCGGAATCGTCGGATGTCGTCGTGGCGCTCGATCGCCTGACGCTCGCCGAAAAATCACGTACGCCCGTGGGCGCGGGCGCGCGGGCGCTCGTGAACGTCGGGGATCGCATTGCGGTGCATGCGTATCAGCAATTCCAGGTCACCATGCTCGATGCTGCCGGCGCTGTGGTGCAGCAAGTTCCGATTACCAAGGATCCCCGGCCTGCGGGGGTCGCGTTGGGCGAACGCGTATTTACGCGCCCGGGTGGTTCATTTGCGGCAAACCATTCTTGTTCCAGCTGTCACATCGAAGCGCAAAACGACGGTATGATTTGGCGTTTTGGACCGGGGATTTGGCACAATGCGCGGCCTTTGCAATTGCTCGATGCGACCACGCCGCTCGAATGGGGCGCCTATGTATCGAGCTCCGATAATTTCGGATATCAAGGTCCTTCGTCGATTGTGTCAAAACCGGCAACCCCGGAAGAAGCGCTCGGGCTCAAAGCATTTCTCGGCTCGCTTTTGGGAGCGCCTCGAGAAACCGGTCACACGCAGCTCGACGGGAGTTTGTCCGAGGCCGGTTTGCGTGGAGAAGCCTTGTTTAATGGCAAAGCCGGCTGTTACGCCTGTCATTTGCCGCCGCTTTATACCACGCGCGAATACATTCCCGTCGGCAAATCGGGCGTTCCCGCGGATGTGCCTTCGCTGCTGGGTGCTTATCGCCACGGCGTCTATTTCGTCAATGGTCAAGCCCGTTCGTTGGAAGCCGCCGTCGATGTGGCTCTTGCGTATGTGAAAGTCACGCTCACGCCCGATGAAAAAGCGGATCTCGTGGATTTTCTTTATGAACTTACGCCCAAAGGGGCGCATCCGCTCGGCATTTGGCCGGATATCGACAGCGCGGTGGGCGTATATCCCAATGTTCGTCCCAGCGTAGCGTTCGCCGATCCCATCGACGATTCATTGCCCGGAAAAACCGCAGCCGAAGCGGCGGCGGAATTCGTGGTGCTCGAAACGGCTGCGGGCGATAAAGTCGCCGGAAAAGTCGAAGTCACGGGAGGGCTCGTCGAGTTCGTACCGGACGCACCATTGGCCGTGGGAACGTTCTACCGATTCCGAGTTCTTCCGGGATTGCCATTTTTATCGGGAGGTACGCTTACGGCGGAACGCTCATCGGAGTTTCAAGTGGCCCAACCGGCGCTTGGATCGTGGTCGAAAAACATGAAAATGACCGTCTCTGTGCCCGGTCCCGGCGGCATGATCGTCCCGCTTGATTACGTTCTCGAGGCTGTGGACGTACCGCGCCCCGGAGGTTTGTCGGTTGTCGTCAAGCCCGTGACGTTTGGCAGTCAGCAACGACAAGAAGTCTGGTTGCGCGTCGACGGCAGCCAATTTTATATGCAAAGTTTTGCATTACCGATCAGTCCCACGGGTGTCGGGGATGCCGCGCTCGTGACCGGGACGGTCAAGACGGTGGATCAAGGGACGAAGAGCATCACGCTCGTCGAAGGGACCTTGCGAATCGGAGGTCCGGGCATCAATTTGCCGGGGGTGCCGTTCAAGATTGTCCCAATGTGACAAAGACTTCGAGCGTGTTTGTCCGGGCTTGATCGTTTGCCCTCGAGCAGCAGCGGCGACAGACGATTCGGCGGCTCGAAGCATGAGGCCACGATGGTTGACACGGAGGGACAAACACTGTTACGTTGTTGCCCGTCATGGACGGAAGCAGCGTTGAAGAATTTGTCGAGGTTTTCCAAAGGATGACCGACATGGAGCGGGACGAAGGAACCCTCTTGCGCGAGGCTCTTTTGCGCGTCTTGCCGGAAGTTCCGCCGCGCTATTTTTACGATGACGTGGGCAGTGAACTTTTCGAGCGCATTACCCGGCTCGATGCGTATTACCAGACACGCACCGAAATTTCGATTCTCGAAAAGTTTGGCGGGGACATCATGGCTCGGGCATTGCCCCGGCATATCGTCGAATTGGGCAGCGGTGCGGGACGCAAAATTCGGTTGTTGCTCGATGCGTGGGCCGGTGCGTCCGGGGAACATGATCCGACGTGCACGATGCTCGACATCAACGAGCTATTTTTGCGTCAATCGATTGCGACGCTGGGCAATGATTATCCGGGAATTCGTTTCCAAGGAATTGTGGCGGATTTCACGGAGGAATTGGGCGATCTCGGGCCCGGGGACGGACGGCTCGTGGTATTTTTTGCCGGTACCATCGGGAATTTCGACGTGCCGCAACGAAAGCGATTTTTGAGAGACCTTGCGAATAAGATGGGCCCGACCGATACGTTCCTCGTCGGCGTCGATCTCGTGAAAGACAAAGCGCGTCTCGAGGCGGCGTATGACGATCCTGAAGGGGTGACCGCGGCATTCAACATCAATATGCTCTCGGTGCTCAATCGGCAATTCGGGGGAAATTTTGATGCGACGAAATTTCGCCATCGCGCCTTTTATGATGAAGTGAATGCCTGGATTGAAATGCGCCTCGTCGCGTTGGGGGATCAAGATGTGCGTCTCGACAAGCTCGATTTGGACTTGAAATTGAACGCAGGCGCTGAGATCCGCACGGAAATCAGCTGCAAATTCACCAGGGAATCGCTCGAGACAAACGCTCGCGAAGCCGGTTTGGCGATCACCGGGTGGTATTCGGATCCGGAAGAACTTTTTGCATTGGCGCTCGTGCGCCGAGGCGACGTATGAACCAGGCCGATCAGACAGAGCGGTTCACGCGCGCTTTCGATGCCGCGTGGGCTCGGTCGGATACCATTTTCGACTTGCTCCCCAAAGACCGTCTGCTCGAACGTCCCATCGGTCTGCGCCACCCGTTTCTCTTTTATCTCGGACACTTGCCGGCATTTACTTGGAATCAAATCGGCCGAGGTTTCTTGCGCGAGAGTCATTTCGACGCGGCATTCGATCGTCTTTTCGAACGGGGGATCGATCCTTCGGACGAAGCGCAGGCGCAACAGCAATCGATTGCCGCGTGGCCGGAAGTCTCGGCGGTTATTGATTATCGGGATCGTGTGCGCGCGGCCATTCGCGAACGCATTGCCCGGGTGCTCGAACGGTCGCACGAGGTGCTTGGGCAAAACGGGCGTATTTTGCATGTCGCCGTCGAGCATGAATTGATGCATCACGAAACGTTGATGTACATGTTCGCGCAATGTTCCGAGGGGCTCGTCCAACGACCCGCGTGGGTTTTACCGCCGGAAGATGGTCCCGGCAAAGATGCGCAGATTCGCGATGTTCCGGCAGGGAAAGCGCGCATTGGGGCGACGTTCGACGAAATCGAATTCGGTTGGGACAATGAATTCGGCGCGGAAGAATGGTTGGTCCCTGCGTTTCGTATTCAATCGCTTCCCGTGCGAAATCGTGATTGGCTCGATTTTTTTTGCGCCCACGCGGATGATCCGACGTGGATGCCCGCGTCTTGGTCGCAACGCGGCGAGCATCGATTCGTCCGCACGGTGTTCGGCTTGGTCCCCTTCGACGTCGCGGCGGGTTGGCCGGTGCAAGTGTCGGCGCTTCAGGCGCGTGGGTATTGCGCGTGGCGTGGAGGGGTCTTGCCGGATGTTGGACAATTGATTCGGGCTGCTTATGGCGACGATCCGCATCGCCGGCGGCCTTGGGGCCACGCCGTGCGGGACAAAGACGCGGGCGATTTTGGTTTTTCGCGGTGGTATCCTTCACCGACGGGAAAACATCCCTCGAGCGCGAGCGAGTTTGGCGTGGAAGAACTCGTGGGAAATGGCTGGGAATGGACCTCGACGGGATTTGGGCCTCTTTCCGGTTTTTCCGCGTACGTGCCTTCGTATCCCGGCTATTCGGCGGATTTTTTCGATGACGAGCACGACGTGGTTTTCGGCGCGTCGTGGGCGACGGATGAAGTTTTTTTGCGGCGAAGTTTTCGCAATTGGTATCGCCGCGATTATCCGTATGCGTTCACGAGTTTCCGCGTGGCTTGGTCCGAGTGATGCGTCGAGTTTTACGTGACCAACAACGTGCGTAAACTGGCGACAGTTGCCACGAGTTCGGTGGGATCGACGGGTTTCGGCACGTGCATTTGAAACCCTGCATTGAGCGCCAAGACGCGGTCTTCGGTGCGCGTGTAGGCGGTGAGCGCGATGGCGGGGACGGCGGCGACACGGTCGGGTGCGCGAGCGCGGATTTTCCGCATGAAGGACAAACCATCTTCACCCGGCATGGCCAAGTCGGAAATAATCACATCGGGGACGAATTCATCGAGAATACGGAGCGCTTCGGTGGTATCGGCGGCAGGTTTTACCGTCGCGCCGGCGAGCGTCAGCACTTCTTCGAGGATTTCGCGGGCATCGGGTTCGTCGTCGATGACCAGAATGCCGAGTCCGACGAGTCGGCGCAGATCGTGTTTCGGCGTCGCGGGAATGGGCTTTTGCGGCGTCGTTGTTTTCGGCGTGGAAATCGGCAATCGAACGGTAAAGTTGGAACCTTTGTCCAATCCGGCGCTTTCGACCAATACGACCCCGCCGTGGGCTTCGACCAAGTGGCGCACGATGGACAAACCGAGGCCCAGGCCGCCGGAGTTGCGGGTCAACGTGCCGTCGCCCTGGCGAAATCGTTCGAAGATATGGGGAATCAAATCGGCCCGAATTCCGCGGCCATTGTCGGAAACGCGAATGACCGCTTCGTCGTCGTCACGATGCACGTGAACATGAATGGCGCCTTCTTTCGGCGTGAATTTGATGGCGTTCGACAACAAATTCCACACGACCTGATGGAGGCGATTGATATCGGCAAAAACGGGCAACCCCGAAGATGCACAAGCGACGTGAACTTTGATGCCTTTGGCCGTTGCGCCGGGTAAAACTGATAAAACCGCCGACTCGACCACTTGCCCGAGCTCGACGATCGTCGTATCGAGGCGCAGTTTGCCTGCGGTAATGCGCGAGGCATCGAGCAGATCGTCGATGAGTTTCGCTTGGTGACTTGCGTTTCGTTCAATGGCTTCGAGCGCCCGCGGTTGCGCACCTTCGCGAACGGCGCCGGTGCGAAGCATTCTTGCCCAGCCCAAAATGGCATTTAATGGAGTACGCAATTCGTGCGAAACGACGCCGAGGAATTCATCTTTGACGCGATTGGCTTCATTCGCCTGGTGATAAAGTTGCGCGTTGTGCAAAACCATGGCGGCACGATGGGCGAGCTCCTCGGCAAATACGATGTCGGGATCCTGGAAACGATGTTTTGACGAGCCAAACGCCAACGCCCCCAGCGATTCTCCACGTGCGCGCAGAGGAACGATGAGGACCGAACGGACGAAAAGGGCATTGTTCAGGTCGGTGTACAAGCGGCGTTCGTCGGCGGGAACATCTCGAAAAAAGGTGGTTTCGACGTCGTCGATGAGCAGGGTTTTTCCGGCTCGAATCATTTCGATGGCGGCCATTTCCGGGTGAATGACGTAGGCTTCGGCAAGACGGCGCAAAATGGCCTCTTGTTCGTCATTTCGATGCACCACGCATTCGAGATGCGACAATCCGGTGGAATCACGATGGTGCACGACGCAGAAATCCGCGAAATTCGGCACGATGACGTGGGCGAGTGCATGGATGATCGCGGACGTGTCGAGCGACGCATTGAGTACCGAACCCGCCTCGGCAAGAAGACTCAATCGACGACGCTCGGTATCGATTTCGGCTCGCGCAATTCGTTCGGCTTCGCGCAGACGCGCTCGTTCGAGGCATTGCGCGCAGGTGTTGGCGACATGAAGGATGAAATCATGATCTTCTTTGCGTCGATCGGACGCCTCGGAAAACCGTATCGCCAAGCCCCCCATGACGCGACCGTCCACGACGAATGGCAAAGCGATGACGGCGCCAATGTGTTCGGAGTCCGTCGTGGGCAGATTGGGGAATCGTCGAAGAATCTCGTTGGAATTTTCAACGACGATGGGGGTTTTCGTCCGAATCACTTCGGTGATCGGCGCCTTGTGGGTCAATGGCAAACGGCCGAATCGACTGGCCGTATGCGGCGGAGGTCCGAGATCGCGAACGTAATCGATATGCTCACCATCTTCGGATAAGACCGCAATGATCGGCCGACTGTCGGTAAGCATCGTGGTCAGGTGATCGACAATGATTTCCGCCACGAGAACAGGGTTTGTCGCATCCAATAACGCGGCGGTCATTTTTTGCAGCACCAATAGGCGTGCGCTCGTCTCCTCCGCGGCGGCTTTGGCCAACTCGAGTTTCTCGATATCGCGCGCTTTTGCGGCGTGCTCGCTGCCCGCTCTCGACAGCGAAATGACGTTTTCGACGTCTTGATCTGTCATCGGTACTGCATCCATACG